>JAYUEZ010000105.1:0-2525 GCA_043738965.1 Gammaproteobacteria bacterium | reverse complement strand
CACCGATGACTAGCACGGCGACCGCGTGTGAACGCTGAGCAGCAACGACTCGAGGACTCTCGCCTCAGGCGGGCGCATTGGAAGCGTTGGGGACCTTATATAAGCGAACGCGCGTGGGGCACGGTGCGTGAAGATTACAGCGCCGATGGCGCGGCGTGGGACTATCTGCCGCATGACCATGCGCGATCGCGGGCTTATCGCTGGAACGAAGACGGTCTCGCCGGCGTCTGCGACGCGGAACAACTCATTTGCTTGGCGCTCGCGTGTTGGAACGGGCGCGATCCCATTCTCAAAGAACGCCTCTTTGGTTTGAGTGGCAGCGAGGGCAATCACGGAGAAGATGTGAAGGAGTGCTATTACTACCTCGATAACACGCCGACGCACTCGTACATGAAAACCCTGTATCGCTATCCGCAGGCGGCGTTCCCCTACGCCGACCTCGTCGACGAAAACCGCCGCCGCGGCCGCTTCGAACCCGAATATGAACTGGCTGACACCGGCGTCTTTGACGCTGGCCGCTACTTCGACATCGTTGTTGAATATGCCAAGGCGGGACCTGACGACATGTTGATGTTGGTAACGGCCACCAACTGTGGACCAGACACCGCGACCTTACATCTTTTGCCGACAGTGTGGTTTCGTAACACGTGGTCGTGGGATGCGCGTTTACGACGGCCACTAATGGCCGCCGTGCCAGCCGCACGCGACGCACACGCCACCGTGGAAGTGCGTCACGACGAAGCGGGCCGCTACCGATTCCATGCCGAGGGCGCGCCTAAGCTCTTGTTCACCGAGAACGAATCGAATTTTGAACGTCTGTATGGTGTCCCGAATCAGGCGGCATACACCAAGGACGCGTTTCACGATTGCGTGGTCAACGGCCGCGAGAGCGCGGTCAATCCAGCGCGCGAAGGCACTAAAGCGGCGGCTCACTACACCTTGCAGATCGCGCCCGGCGAAGCCGCCACCGTGCGGGCCCGGCTCTGCGCTGAGACGGCCGAAGTTTCAACTGAGAAATTCGGCACGGCGTTCGATGCGATCCTGCGCACGCGCCGCTTGGAAGCAGAGGAGTTCTACGCCGCGGTGACGCCGCTAGCGCTCGGCGCCGAGGCGAGCGCCGTCATGCGCCAGGCGTTCGCTGGCTTGCTGTGGTCGAAACAGTTTTATCACTACGATGTACGGGAGTGGTTGGCGGGCGATCCGGCGTATCCGGCGCCGCCCGCTGCACGACGCGTTGGACGCAATCGAGCCTGGAGACATCTCAACAATGCCGACGTGATCTCAATGCCCGACAAATGGGAGTATCCGTGGTATGCGTCGTGGGATTTGGCCTTTCACTGTCTCCCGCTGGCGCTGATTGATCCGGATTTCGCCAAACAGCAACTCGAACTGGTGTTGCGCGTTTGGTATATGCATCCGAATGGCCAGATCCCGGCCTACGAATGGGCCTTCGATGACGTTAATCCGCCAGTGCACGCGTGGGCGACTTGGCGGGTGTATCAAATTGAACGGCGCTTACGCGGCACGGGCGATCGCGCCTTCCTCGAGCGCGTTTTTCACAAACTGCTGTTGAACTTTACGTGGTGGGTGAATCGCAAGGACGCGGGCGATAACAACGTCTTTGAAGGCGGCTTTCTCGGCCTCGACAATATTGGCCTGTTCGATCGCAATCACCCGCTGCCCGACGGCAGTTACGCTGAACAATCCGACGGCACCAGCTGGATGGCGATGTATTGCTTGGATATGCTCAGTATTGCGCTAGAGCTCGCCCGCGACAATCCGAGCTACGAAGAAGTGGCGACCAAATTCCTCGAGCACTTCGTCTACATCGCCAACGCCATGAATAACATGAGCGAGGACAACGTTGCACTGTGGGACGAAGAAGACGGGTTCTACTACGACGTGCTCCGCCGCGAAACAGGCCCGGCGCTGCGCATGAAAGTGCGCTCCATGGTCGGATTAATTCCATTATTTGCGGTAACCACGCTCGATTCAGCGGTCGTCGACAGTCTGCCGGGCTTTAGGGCGCGTTTGCGCTGGATCATGGCGCATCGACCTGATCTCACGGCGAACTTCGCACAGGGGCAAACGCCGGACGTGGCCGGCCGACTGTTAATTTCAATCGTCAGTCCCACGCGGCTTAAACGGATCCTGCGGCACATGCTCGACTCCGCGGAATTTTTATCGCCGTTTGGCTTGCGATCCTTATCGCGTTTCCATCGCGATCATCCCTACGGTCTGCAACTTGGCGGCCACGAGTACGCGATCGATTACGAACCCGCTGAATCGACCACCGCACTTTTCGGCGGCAATTCGAACTGGCGTGGCCCGGTGTGGATGCCGCTAAATTATCTCGTCATCGAAGCCTTGCAGCGTTTCGACTATTTTCTCGGTGCGGACTTCCAGGTCGAGATGCCGACGGGCTCTGGGCATTTAATGAATCTGCACGAAGTCGCCAACGATCTCGCTTCGCGCCTGATAGCGCTTTTTCTGCGCGACGCTGACGGGCGTCGACCTTTCGCGGG
>JAYUEZ010000104.1:0-2525 GCA_043738965.1 Gammaproteobacteria bacterium | reverse complement strand
TATGATCCGCAATAACCCGGAGTGAGGTCGCTGCCAATGCATCGCGTGGCGCCAGCGCGCGAATGGCCGCGATCAAATTCTGGAATAGATCGATGTCGTAATTATCGTGCACGCCCTGCAGCACCGCCGAGATCCGCTCGAGTCCCATGCCGGTGTCGACCGAGGGTTTCGGGATCGGCTTCAAGGTACCGGCTGCATCGCGTTCGAATTGCATGAACACGAGGTTCCAGATTTCGATATAGCGATCGCCGTCGGCATCCGCGCTGCCGGGCGGCCCGCCGGCGATTCCGGGGCCGTGATCGTAGAAGATTTCGGTACACGGTCCACAGGGTCCGGTGTCGCCCATCATCCAAAAATTATCTTGTTCGCCGCAGCGGGTCAGTCGATTCGATGGGATACCAACTTCATTTAGCCAAATCGCCGCCGCCTCGTCATCGGTTTCATAGATGGTGACCCACAGTCGATCGGCTGGTAACCCGAAGCGTTGCGTGAGTAGTTCCCAGGCAAAACCAATAGCCTCGCGCTTGAAGTAATCGCCGAAGCTAAAATTGCCGAGCATTTCGAAGAAGGTGTGATGCCGCGCGGTGTAACCGACATTATCCAAGTCGTTGTGCTTACCGCCGGCGCGCACGCAGCGCTGGCTGCTCGCGGCGCGTTTGAAGTCGCGTGCTTCCAACCCGAGAAATACATCCTTGAACTGCACCATGCCCGCATTGGTGAAAAGCAGCGACGGATCATTCGCCGGCACCAATGGGCTACTCGCAACTACGCGATGCCCCTTGCTCGCAAAGTAATCCAAGAACTGTTGGCGGATATCATTACTCTTCATGGCAACCCTTAGTCGAAGTCGTCAGACGCATTCAGCACGGCTTTGATTTGATCCGCGGCAAATCCACGAGTTTCCAAGTAACGGCGACGCTTGGCCATTACGTCAAAGCCACCGCCCGGATCGGCGCCAAATTTTTTGCGATCCGCGCGCCGCGCGAGTGCTGACCAATCGCAGTCCGCTGCGTCCAACGCGCACCGGATTTGATCCGCTGCGGTACCCCGCACTTTCAGTTCCGCGGCAATTCGCCGTGGTCCATAGCCGCGATCCGCGCGCGAGCGAATATAAGATTCGGCATGACGTGCATCGCTTTGCAGACGTTCGCCCGCGAGCGCATCGAGCACGCGCGCGATTTCCGCTGGCGGGAAACCGCGCGCGGACAATTTGCGCTGGAGTTCGAGCCGTGAATGCTCGCGGCGCGCGAGGGCCGCGAGCGCCTGATCACGGATCCGCGCGACGTCGTCGCTCAGACCTCGGCCCCCACCTCACTATCGGCGTCGGCGACTGCCGTTTGCGGCAGGGCGCTGGCGCGGATCTTGGCTTCCAAATCCTTGGCGATTTCCGGATGTTCCTTTAAATAAGTGCGCACATTGTCCTTGCCCTGACCGAGACGATCGCCCTGATAGCTATACCACGCACCGGTTTTTTCCATTAGCCCTTGGGCTACACCAAGTTCGATGATTTCGCTCTCCCGCGAAATACCGATGTCGTAGATGATGTCGAAGGTGGCTTGTTTGAACGGCGGCGCTACCTTGTTCTTCACCACCTTGACGCGCGTTTCGTTACCGATAATCTCATCGCCGCGTTTCAGCGCACCGATGCGCCGGATATCGAGGCGCACCGACGCATAAAACTTCAAGGCATTGCCACCGGTGGTCGTTTCCGGATTACCAAACATCACCCCGATCTTCATGCGAATTTGATTGATGAAGATAACGAGCGTGTTCGCGCGCTTGATGATGCCGGTTAATTTGCGCAGCGCCTGCGACATGAGGCGTGCTTGCAAACCCATGTGGCTATCGCCCATTTCACCTTCGATTTCAGCTTTCGGCGTGAGCGCCGCGACTGAGTCAACGACAATGACATCGACCGCGCCAGAACGGACCAGCATGTCCGTGATTTCCAGCGCTTGCTCGCCGGTATCCGGCTGCGAGACGAGAAGCTCGCTGATCTGGACACCGAGCTTCTCGGCATACAGCGGATCGAGCGCGTGTTCGGCATCGACAAATGCCGCCGTGCCGCCGAGCTTTTGAATTTCAGCCACGACATGTAGCGCCAGGGTCGTTTTACCCGAGGATTCGGGGCCGAAGATCTCGATTACGCGGCCGCGCGGCAGACCACCGACGCCGAGCGCGAGATCAAGACTTAAGGAGCCGGTCGAGACCACTTGAATATCGTGCGTGGTGCCCGCATCGCCCATGCGCATAATCGAACCCGTGCCGAATTGTTTTTCGATTTGGGCCAGCGCCGCACCCAGCGCTTTCTTACGATTTTCGTCCATTGCAATTTCCCTCTCATGGATAGTCGATTGTTTCGATAGTAGGTTTCGCCCAGTGCACCGTGAGAGCACTAAGCGGAGGCGGCGCCTCCGTGCGCCGCTGACCGCGCCTTTGAATGGCACGCGGCCAGGATCTAGGCGGTGAGATTATGGCATAGGAGGATGGCCAGTTTCATCGCGGATTTACAGCCGCGGCGGTGG
>JAYUEZ010000103.1:0-2530 GCA_043738965.1 Gammaproteobacteria bacterium | reverse complement strand
CCACACCGCTGGCGGGGTATCCAATGCGAACGGGCTGGCGAGCGCGCCATCCAATAGCTCTCGCGGTAACTCGCTTCCCGTGAGTTCGGCCAATAGCGCGCTAACATCTCGGTCATCCACCAAGCCTAGGCCAAACTCCGTCAAACAGCGGAGGTTGCCATCGTCAGAAGCAATTATTTCTTTGATTTCACTAACAATTCGCCCGGCATGAGTTTGGAGTTGCTGAGTGCCAGTGAGACTTAGTACAAGCGGCGCACCGGGCAGCGATACGAACACGCGTTGGGGGCCGTTTTGTACGAACCAGCAACCCTGCGGGTCGCTCGTGTAATGGCGATTAAGAAACGCAACCGTGCGCTCGTGCGTGATGAGGTTGTCCTGTAGACGCCAGCGTCCGCGTTGGTCCAACGCAAGCCAGTCATAGCAGGCTGGCACGTCTGGCCATTTGAGCATTGCGCGGGTAACCAAGGGATCGAAATCGTCAAGCGAGGCCAGCACGGTGGTCACCGTGGGGGGTGGAACGTCGACTGTAGTGCGCTCAGTCAAGGAGCGCTCTCGACGGAGCTTCGGACCGGGATTTCGGTTCTTTTGACCACATTGCGTAAAGAAAACGACGAATGCACCCGCGCCACACCCGGTAACCGCGTCAGGTGTTTGGTATGCAAGCGCTCAAAGTCGGCGGCATCGGAGGTCACGACTCGCAATAGATAATCCGCTTCGCCGGTCATCAAATAGCACTCCATCACTTCCGGCACTTCGCGGACGGCCTGTTCAAAGCGCTCGAGGTCTTCACCCTGTTGGCGCTGCAAACTGATTTGCACAAAGACATTACTGGGGTATCCCGCTTTCGCTTGGTCAATCAACGTCACGTAACTGGCGATGACGCCGGCCTCTTCGAGTTGCCGAACTCGACGCAAACACGCTGACTCCGAGAGATTCACCGATTGCGCGAGGCTTACATTGCTTATGCGGCCGTCGATCTGCAACGCATGTAGGATCGCGCGATCGGTACGATCGAATTTCATAGTTGGCAGTAAATTCTAAAATAAGCTGCGAATATAGAAGAATATTCTTAATGTTTAAAACAAATCCGCAAGAACGCAAGAACATTTCTCGAACCAGCGACTAATCTAGGTTACCCAGAAGCGCTGGATTTGGTTATCCGCGCACGACGAACGTGGAGACATAATCATGCGGATCGGCGTACCGAAAGAGATCAAAGCCAACGAGTATCGGGTCGGGATGACGCCGAGTAGCGTGCGCGAACTGGTGGCGCACGGACACGAGCTCATTATCGAGCGCGGCGCGGGTGCTGGCATAGGCGTCGGCGACGAGCGCTTTCACAGCCTCGGTGCCCGCATGGTCGATTCACCCGCGGAGGTCTTTGGAGAGGCCGATTTGATCGTCAAAGTCAAAGAGCCGCAACCCACCGAAGTTGCCATGCTTCGCCCCGGTCAGATTCTATTTACCTACCTGCATCTCGCGGCGGACATTTCGCTATCGTGCTCGCTAGCAGCGACCGGCGTTAGCGGAATCGCGTATGAAACGGTGACCGCGGTCGATGGATCGCTGCCCTTGTTAGCGCCGATGAGCGAAGTTGCCGGGCGACTTGCGATTCAGGCTGGAGCGCGGTGTTTGGAACGCGCCTGCGGTGGAATGGGATTGCTTCTCGGCGGGGTTCCTGGCGTGGCGCCAGCCGAAGTCCTGGTGATAGGTGGCGGCGTGGTAGGGACGAATGCAATTCAAATGGCGCTCGGACTTCAAGCGCGAGTGACGGTCCTCGATAAATCACTAACGCGCTTACGTACCTTGGAAGCGCAGTTTACCGGGCAGCTCAACACCATTTTCGCGACCCGCGACGCCTTGGAGTACTACACCGAGCGCGCCGATCTAGTCATTGGCGCGGTGCTAGTTCCTGGCGCGGCGGCGCCGAAGATGATCACTCACGACATGCTAAGTCGCATGAAACCTGGCGCGGTGATTGTGGATGTCGCGATCGATCAAGGTGGCTGCGCCGAAACGAGTCGGCCGACGACCCATGCTGATCCAACGTTCATCGTCGATAACATCGTGCACTACTGCGTCGCGAACATGCCGGGCGCAGTGCCGAAAACTTCAGCGCAAGCGCTAAACAATGCAACCCTCCCTTTCATCATTAAACTCGCGGATGAGGGATTTCGGGCAGCGCTCACCAACGATCCCCATTTGCGCAATGGTCTGAATGTTTTTGACCGCAAAGTTACGCATGCCGGGGTCGCGGCCGCGGTCGGCGTCGCATGCGCACCCATTGAATTGGCGTGTGCCGCTTGAAGTAGCAACGCTTCCCCCGATAACCGCCGTGACCTCGATCGCATTTAATAGCGCATGGTCCGGTAAGCTCGCAGTGGCTTAAGCGCCAGCGGCGAGTGTTCGTACGACATCGACGACCGCGGCGGTCAGTTGCGCGAGATCAGCGGGTTCGATCACGAATGGCGGCATTAGGTAAATCAATTTCCCAAACGGCCGCACCCACACCCCGCGCTCGACGAATTGC
>JAYUEZ010000102.1:0-2532 GCA_043738965.1 Gammaproteobacteria bacterium | reverse complement strand
GTGCCGGAAAATTCGTAACGATCGTCGGTCGCTTTGAGTTCCGGCGATTGGAGCACCGATCTTGTCAGTTCTTCCACGAAGAGTGGCACGCCATCGGTCTTCGTCAGGATTTGCTCGAATAGGGTTGTGGGAAGTGCCTTACCACCAGTTAGCGCATTGACCAGCTCACCGCTCTCGGTCCTGGTGAATTTAGCCAGCGTCATCGCCATGACATGGTCATGGTCGTGCCAACGGGGCGTGAACTCTGGGCGATGTGTAACCACGATCAGCAATGGAACGGCTTTAGCGCGAGCGACTAGCAGATCGAGCACTTCCAGGCTGGTGGGATCTGCCCAGTGCGCATCCTCAAACAACATCACGGTGGGCTGTCGCCGCGCGGCGGCCTCGGTGAGATCGGCTAACACCCGCAACGTTTCGTTCTTGAATCGTTGCGGTGACGTGATCATCGCTCCGTAACGGTCCGTCGGAATGAAAAGCATCGCGGCGATGAAACGCACGTCTTCGATCGGACGCCCGAAGCGCTCGACGATCAAGCCTTCCAGTTTGTCGAGCTTGGACGCGACCGATTCTTCCGGGAGGAATCTGAGCGCGTGCTCGAAGTTGGCAATGCTCGGATAGAACGCGCTGTTTACATGATACGGCGAGCACTGAAAGCGCAGCGCCTGGGCGCCAATCACCTCGAGCTGTTCGCGCAGCGCACTCAGAAGTCGGCTCTTGCCAATGCCGGGCTCTCCACCAAGCAACACAACCTGACCAAGGCCTGTCTGTGCTAGGTGCCAGCGCGCGAGTAACTGTGCAAGTTCGTTATCGCGCGCCACCAATGGCGTCAGCCGACCTTGCGTCGCGGCTTCGAAGCGACTCGCGGCGGCGCTAATCCCAACGATTCGCCATGCCTGAACCGGAAGCGCGACCCCTTTCAAAATCTGAGTTCCAAGATCGGCGTAAGTGAATTCGCCCCCGGCAAGTTGTGCCGTGCGTTCGCTCACGACCACCGTATCTGGCACAGCCACATTCTGCAGACGTGCGGCAAGATTCGGCACGTCGCCGAGCGCAAGGCGTTCGCGTTGGGTGCCATCGCCGATCGCACCGACCACCACGATCCCGGTATGGATCCCGATGCGCGCGGCAAGCGGCACGCGCGGCCCGACGCGCTCCGTTAAATTCAGGTCGTGCAGCACGGACAAAATCTCGAGGCTGGCATGTATCGCACGTGCTGCATCCTCTTCATGGGCGCGCGGATACCCAAAGTAGACTAAGAGTCCATCGCCGAGATGCTGGGCGATGTAGCCGTCGTAGCGCGCAATTGCCTGCGCGGCGACCTTTTGGTAGGCCTGAATGGCATTGCGTAAGTCTTCGGGATCGAGCTGCTCGGACAGCTGCATTGAACCGACGAGATCACAGAACAGGACCGTGATTTGTCGCCGTTCGGCATCGTCGTGCGCTGCATCCGCGGCGACTTCGGGTCGAACCGAATCGGTAAGCGGCGTGCCGCAATGGGCACAGAATCGCGCGGCGTTCGTACACATCGCACCGCACGCCGGACACATGGGCGTCACCCTAGCACCGCAGGATCTACAGAAATTGGCATCGGGGTCACTGTCGTGCTGACAGGCCGCGCATTTCATTTGGCCATTCTAAAATAGTGAAGCGGAAATGCCGACCACCTTCGCAGAATACGGATTAATCGATCTCGACAATTGGCGGATTGAGAACATTTACATTGAGGACCGATTTGTTGGCGCTTATCAAACTCAAGTAGGTGCTTTGTTACGCCTTACGTAGGTTGGGTTAGCGGCTTTAGCTGCGTAACCCAACACTCGGCTGACGCGGCGTCTTCTGTCGGGTTACGCCCTGGGCTAACTCGACCTACATTCGAGCTGCCGAACCTTTGTGAAGGGGCTAGCCAAAGGCCGGAGTCCACAATCCGAGAAGCGGATCCAATACCCCGACGCATGTCCCCGGATTACGCTTCGCTCCATCCGGGCTACTTGTTTATTAGCAGCACGATTGATTCAGTCATGCCAGTTTCGTCTGTCTCCGGCATCGAGCCCCTAGGAATTCTTTCCCGCGTGAATGGCGCGCATTGCACGCTCCGCGCCAGCGCGGACTTGAGCGACGCGATGCGCGGCATCGATCGCCGTGAATTCCGTCTCGGCTAATCGAAACAACTCCACCGCAAGCGGCGCACGATTGGTGCGCAACGCACACTCGGCCTGGACTTGGAGTGCGCCGGCGCTAACGAATGGATACTGAATCGCCACCGCCGCCGTGCGCAATGCGTCCATTTCCTGCCAGGCTTTATCGAACTCGCCCGCATGAATGCGGGCTTCTCCACGCAACAGCGCGACCAAGGTATATCCGGAAATGCGGCCGGCCTGCTCCGAATATCCCACGGCTTGATCCAGAATCTGCATGGCTTCCATTGCCTGCCCCAGACGAGCCATTGCTATCGCCATATAGGTGGCTGCCCAGCCTTTGAAATAATTCGTCGGCGCAATTTTGAATGCCGCCTGTGCTTCCGCCATCGCGGCG
>JAYUEZ010000101.1:0-2536 GCA_043738965.1 Gammaproteobacteria bacterium | reverse complement strand
CAATATCGGTTCGCTGCTGGCCAAAGTTTGGCCGGTGCGCCTGACCGTCTGTGAGATCGATACGGTGAAGCACCAGATCGTGACGATCGGCGACAGCCAGAAATCACACGCCTCTGAGGGTTCACAGCCATGCGCCGCGACCGCGATAAAAAAGATGGCAGCTTGGGCTCAGGAGCGAAATTTAATGCCGGTGCGGCAACTTCGGACGGAGTTGCCTGCAGTGGCACGTGCGGTCCCGGGACATGTGGCAGGAGCCGCGCTGGTTGGTGGCCTGGCCGGCGAACACGATGCCTATGGAGTCCTCATTATTGAACCTGCCGGCAATTCGAATTTCGGAGCGGGACGCGCGCGATTTGCACGCCGGTTACTCGAACCCCTATCGGCAGCGCTCGACAACCACCATCGTCTGCGAGAATTGACGGAACTACGCGCGGCTGCGGAGGCGGATAAGCAGAGCTTGCTGACGCGCCTCGGGCGCGAGTCGCTTAATGAACCCGTGATCGGTGCGGCCGACGGACTCAAGGGAGTGTTCGAGCGCGTTGGAAAGGTTTGCAACTCGGATTTGCCAGTACTCATTCTCGGCGAAACTGGCTCCGGTAAAGAAGTGATCGCCCGCGAGATCCATCTTCGTTCGCGCCGCTCAGACGGGCCTTTTATTCGTGTCAATTGCGGCGCGATCTCACCTGAACTCATCGACTCGGAATTATTCGGTCACGAGAAGGGTAGTTTCACCGGAGCAACCAATCAACGACGCGGCTGGTTTGAACGCGCGAATCACGGCACGCTTTTTCTGGACGAGGTGGGCGAGTTACCGCCCGCCGCGCAAGTACGTCTTCTGCGAGTCCTGCAAGATGGGTTGATTCAGCGTGTCGGTGGCGAGCAGGATGTCGCGGTCGCCGTGCGCATCGTTGCAGCTACACATCGCGATCTCCCGAATCTGATCCAGGACGGGCGCTTTCGCGAGGACCTCTGGTACCGTCTTGCAACGTTCCCGATCGTACTGCCGCCTCTCCGCGAACGCCGTGGCGATATTCTGGCCCTCGCTGGCCACTTCGCACGCAGGGCAGCGACCCGCTTCGGCTTGCGTTTACAACTTCCTCAACCCGACGATTTACTGCTGCTTGAAAGCTACGAGTGGCCGGGCAATGTGCGCGAACTAGCGGCCGTCATGGATCGAGCGGCAATTCTAGGTGACGGTGAACGCCTGGAAGTCGCCAAAGCCCTCGGCACTCCAATGACGAGTGTCAGCGCTGTCGGTGCCGCGCCCACGCCACTGCAGAATACGGCGACGCCAGCTGATACTAACAGCGCGCAAACTCTGACCTTGGACGAAGCGATGCGACAGCATATCGAGACCGTCCTGGCGGCCACGCATGGCCGAGTGGAAGGGCGGCACGGGGCCGCCAGAATCCTGGCGATTAATCCTCACACGCTGCGTGCGCGAATGCGCAAACTCGGCGTGGAATGGAATCGCTACAAAACACACGAAGATTAATCTTTTATTCGACCAGGTACTCAAATTCTTCATTGCTGTTATTTCTAATAACTTTATTTAGCGTATTTGCTCATTTATTTACCTTATATAAGCAGATGTTTATTGTCAGAATTGTTAATCAGCGTGTAGTTCGGCTTAATTCATGGGCTTGTAACAATCACGTTTTGTTGGCATCAGACGCGCTGTAATCGCTGCGTAAAGACCCTGCTGCGGAGCGCTGCGATGACTAAAGAAATCCTTTGTACTGTCGGCTCGGCCTCGCTGACCGGCGGCATCGTTCCGCGACTTACCGCGCTCGGCGTATCGCTATTTCGCATCAACCTGTCTCATACGCATCTAGCTGATCTGGAACATGTGGTTGAAACAATCCGCGCGCAGACCACAATCCCCATTTGCCTTGATACCGAAGGCGCGCAAATCCGAACTGGAGATTTGATCTCAAGCGAAGTCCTCGTGCGCGAGAACACCCTCCTCAAATTCCATCGCTCGCGCGTGCCCGGTGATCCCTATAACTTCAATTTATATCCGTTAGACATCGTTGATCTCTTGGCGCCGGGCGACCTGATCAACATCGACTTTAACGCGGTGCTGGTGCACGTGGTTGATAAACGGCGCGAGTTCTACACGGCGGCGTAATCGGTCGCAATAAAGCAGTGACCGTCGAGCGCGATCTGCCGCTGGCGACGGCGACTAAGAAAGACAAGGCGGCCCTTGTGCTCGGCCAACGTCTCGGAATCAAGCATGTCGCATTGTCGTTCGCCAGCAGTGGTCGAGATATCGATGAAATACGCGCCTTATCCCACCCGGATGTTTTTGTGATCTCGAAGATTGAATCTCGAGCGGCGTTGAATAACCTTGACGATATCCTGAATCGTTCCGATGCCGTCTTGATTGATCGGGGCGATCTGTCGCGCCAAGAGCCCTTGGAGCGGATCCCTTATCTTCCAGAAGGCAATCCTCAAGCGAGCAATTGGGCTCGGCAGGCGGGCCTACGTAGCGACGAATCTCCTGGAGTCGATGGTCACGTCGTCGCGCCCGACA
>JAYUEZ010000100.1:0-2536 GCA_043738965.1 Gammaproteobacteria bacterium | reverse complement strand
TCGCGCAACCCCGGTACAGTATGCTCTAGCGCAATGGCTTGCAAAGCACTCGCGGAAAGCTCATCGAGCGGAAGCGCGCGATGAAAATAAGGATCGGTGCCGAGCTTGAGCGCGTCGGCAACCGAGTCGACTTCAAGCGGACTCCAAGCGACGATGAGTTGCGTGCGGAACTGACCCGAGCCGATGCGTAGCGCACCCAGGACAAACGCATGTTCCGCCGCCGAGGGCGTGGACACGATGTCTCGCCCGACGCCGCCGACGGAGCCGGAGGCCATCATGATCGAGATCGCGCGCCCATCGAGTTGATCGTTGGCGGCGACCACGATGCCATCGATATCGTCGATAGCGAGCCCCGCATCGAGGAGCGCGGCGCGCGTCACCGCGTACATCGCCTCCTCGAGTGAGCGTTGCTTGGCATCGCGCGGCGCGTGAATGGCCGTGCCGATAACGCCGATGTTTTTTCTAAGTCGCATACGTTTATCTTCGTGTTTATTCCCTAGGATTTCGCAGCCGGCCGTACGACAATACGCCCCGCCACGCTACCTTGTTCCATTCGCCCATGGACTTCGCCGATTTCCTCGAGGTCATGCACGCCCGCAATCACCGGTCGAATATCACCGCGCGCGATAAGTTTAAGCGTGTCCACCAATTGCGCGCGCGTCGTGCTGTTAACGGAGAGCATCGATTGGTTACGCAAAAACAACTGCGCCGGATTGAACGGCACGAAATCGCCGGTCACCTGGCCGACCAATATCCATCGGCCGTTGATCGCGAGACTGCGTCGCATGGCATTGAATAACGGCGTGCCAACATTCTCGATCAGCACGTCCACGCCATCCCCCTCGGTCAGCGCCAGCAAACGCTCGGAGAAATCCTCGCTCCGCGTCGTGACGAGCACCTCGTGGGCGCCGACTTGCGCGAGTAGCGCCGCCTTGGACTGTGAACTGGTCTGCGCGATGACCTGCGCCCCCGCGAGCCGCGCCATCTGCACCGCGTGCACACCTAGACCGCCACCCGCTCCGCTGACCAGCACCCACTCGCCGAGTTGGACACGACCCACATCGCGCACTGCGTTCAGTGTCGTGCCGATGGCGCAAGCGGCGATCGCTGCGTCCTCAACGGACACGCCGGGCGGAATGATGGCGACATTGGCTTCGCCGACCGCGACATATTCGGCGTAGCCGCCCACCATGCCCTGTTGTCCGAGAAAACGCCGTTCGCTGCACAGCGTTTCTTGGCCAGAGCGGCAATATCGGCACGAGCCGCAAATGCTGTAGCGCTGTGTCGTCGCGACACGATCTCCGACGCGGCAACCGCGCACTTCGGCGCCGGTCTGCACAACAATACCCGCGATCTCGTGGCCTGGGATGAGGGGTAGTTCGACGCCGCGTCTATAGGCGCCGTTACGGGTGACGACATCGAGCGTGCAAACGCCGCAGGCGGCGACTTGGATGAGAACAACGCGCGGCCCAAGCATCGGCGTCGGCACCGCTTCGATGCGAAGCACATCCGCACCACCGATCTCGCGCACTACCACGGCTCGCATCAGCGCTCGCTCGTCCTTGATGGATGAAACGCAAAACCTCCTACGAATCTCGCATGTCTCATTGGAGATACTCGGCCGCGACATAGACTATCGCATTGCCAAAGGCGTTATCATAACAGAGCGAATGTGATCGCCGGTTCATTGTCGACGAGGGACTTCGCAACATTATTTGAAGCGAAATGATCGACAATTTCGACTACGTTGTGGTTGGATCGGGACCCGCCGGTTCGTTGCTCGCCGATCGATTGACGGAAGACAACGATGCAACCGTCTGTGTGCTGGAAGCCGGCGCGATGGACACAAACCGCTATGTGCGCATTCCTGCGGGTTTTGTGAAAATGCTCCATGATCCAACCCATCTATGGTCATTCAAGAGCGAACCGAGCGCAACTACGGCGGGACGGGAAATCAAAATTCCGCAAGGACGCATCGTCGGCGGATCGAGCTCGCTCAATGGGCTGGTCTACGCTCGCGGGCAGGCCGATGATTTCAACGACTGGGGCAATGACGGCTGGGGCTATCGCGATGTATTGCCGTATTTCATGCGTTCGGAGCGGCGCATTGGAATGGGCGACGATAACTTTCGCGGGCGCAATGGCGCGCTGCCAATCACCGATACGGATTGGCGCCACGTGTTGTGCGAGGCATTTATTCAAGGCGCTGGCGAATTCGGCATACCACGCAATCCCGATTACAACGGTGCACAACAGGAAGGCGCCGGTTATTTCCAGCGCACCATCCATCGCGGGCGGCGCGTAAGCTGCGCCGACGCGTTTCTTCATCCGGCGATCCGCCGCGGCGGGGTTGATTTGCGCGTCGAAGCCCACGTCACCGGGATCCTTCTCGAGGGAACGCGCGCCGTCGGCGTGCGCTATGAACAAGCTGGGCAGTTGCGCGAGGTACACGCACGCCGTGAGGTAATTGTGTGTGCGGGTACGATTAATTCACCCAAGCTGCTGCAGCTCTCCGGCATCGGATCTGCGGCCTTAC
>JAYUEZ010000099.1:0-2551 GCA_043738965.1 Gammaproteobacteria bacterium | reverse complement strand
CCGGGAAGGTTATTTCGCGCGCGTGCACCACGCCGCGGAGTTTGATGGGTAAGCCACCGGCGGGGCCACCAGCGAGGTAGTTCACTTGGACAGCGACGCCTAGGTGCGCAGCGGCCACGGCGGGTTTGGGATCGGATTCGAGAGTCGCGCGCAGCAACGGCACGCGATTACTTTCAACGCGAAAATCGCCCATGGCGACCCAACTATTGTCGGCTTGATATTCGACGTAATACTTCCCTTGTTTGGCGTCTTTTGGAATTAACCAATTGGATTCGCCACTCGCCGAATCCGGATCGAAGGTTGCGGTCACTGGATATTCATCGTCGGTGCCGTCATGGCGGATGCGCACCGTGAGGGACTTGATCACCGGCGCCGCAAAGCCCTGCCGCGTGTGTTCACGCAGCAGGTGTTTCATGTGCACGGTTTCGCCCGCACGAAACAGCGTGCGATCGAACACCGTGGTCGCGATCTCGGGATTGCGCCAAGCCGCGCTCGGCAGATTGAAATTCCAATTGGCGATCCCTTCGTTCCATTCACTGGCGACCAACCCGATGTCGGCGCCGAGCTTGGCCGTCGCGATCAAACCTTGAGAATTCCACGCGCAGCGCGGCAGGTTGGTGGGGCGCGGCAGTTCGGTGTCGATCGCAGCCACCCCGTGCTGATCACTTGTGCCCTGCCAATGGATCGTGCCGGCGCAGTCTTTGAGCGTTACCGCCGCGTGGGGGACGGGTTTGCCAGTGTCGAGCGCGGTCACCCACACGAGCGAGGATTCACGGCCCCATTTGAAATGCACGCCGAGATTAGTAACCAAGGCCAACGACTGCACGTAGTAAGTCCCGGGCTTGCCGAACAAGCTCGCGCCAAGCCGCGGACTTTCGAGTTCCACCAAATAAAATCCCGGATCGGGGAGCGGAATGCCAATGACTTCAAATGCCTTTGCATGTGTCGCGCGCGGCACCACTAGCGCGCGCGCCTTCGGGTCGTCGCGAATGAGTGCGGTTGCCCCGGCATGTTTGCTGACGACATAGCGTTCGGTTTTGTCATCGTAGAGGTACTCATCGCGCGCCGCGCCGCGCACGGCGGTGAGATAGCCGCCGACGGCGACGGGATCGTCAGCCGCAAATTGAAGTACCTTGCCTTTGAGCTGTGGTACCGGCGCGTCGTCCCGCAGCGGGTCCTCCTCGCGTCCAAGCAGGTCACGAACGAAGCCACCGACACTCGGAGCCGCGACCAGTGGCGCCGGTTGGCGTGGCGACAGATTGGCTTCAAGGTTGCGCACCGTGACCGGTAACGCGGGATTGCCGTGCAGCTCAAGGATGCCGAAATCGGCGGCAAATTTTGCTAGCGGCGGATCTGCATCGGTCGTCACCGTCAGTGGAAATCGATTGTCGTTGACGAGCGAGCGACCCGCATCGTCATGCAGGGCCGGCGGTAGTACGAGGGTGAATTTCGTGTGCTCGGGAAACGCACCACCAAAGCTCACCCCCGAGGTCCATGCGTCCTTCGCGTCCGCGCCCGATCTGACGGGATAGATCTTGCCCGCGCTATCAGTCAGTGAAATTTTTAGCGCGTCGGCAGTGGCAATCGCACTCGTGAAATCGAGCGACATGCCGAGGGCCGGAATACAGTTCGCGTCTTTGTTCACGCGTTCGCAATGAAATGTCGCGCGAAAGGCTTCGCGCGTGACGAATTCCAACACTTGGGCTTCGGCGGTCGCGACGCCGCCGGCGGTACTGACGCCGATGCCCCAATCGAGAAAGGTCTTTGCGCCGTTTGGCAGATGCTGCTTACATTGGACAAGGACTATTGGCGAATCAGCCGCGTGCATCAATTGCAGAAAGCGCTCGTGAACCGTGCCTTCCTCGGCGACGCTTGTGGCAACCATCCATTCGCCACCGCGATCCTTGAACAACACGTTGCCATAACGCCGCACAAAATCTGGATTGGCGTTCAGGAGATCCCGACGCTCGTCGCCGTCAACGACGCGCACGCCCACGCTTTCGGTAACGCCGTCGACGCGACAGTGCACGTTGGCTTCGATCGACGCCTTGATCGCCGGCGCGTCGAGCCCGAGAATGAAAATCTGCGCTTCGTCGATCGGGCTCCCTTCACTGGGTTCGCTTTGCAGAATGCTCGGACCGCCGGTATTGAACGTGAACGTGCGCGAACCCGCGAGCGGGCCGCCAGCGGCGGTGACGAGCGTGGGTTTTACCGTAAATCGGCAGGTCACGCCGGCCGGCAGATCGCGATCGAAATCGTAGATCCAATTCCGCGGATCTGCCCAGCGCGCCGTGCCGGGTTCCGGGCAATTAATAACAAACGGGGCGGGGAGCCGCGGATCGCCAAGGGCGACCATGGGCGCCGAAAAGCGGACTTGTACTTGACGCACCGCTTTGGTGGTTCCCGTCGGCGAGAAGAGTTGAACTTCGGGTGCGGCTAAGACGCTGCCATTTCCGAACAGCAAGAGCCAGGTGAGTGCGATACCGAAGAGGCGCATTAAATAATCCTTGGGCGACGCGACACGGCCTTTACCAAAGAGGCGTCAGTCGAT
>JAYUEZ010000098.1:0-2553 GCA_043738965.1 Gammaproteobacteria bacterium | reverse complement strand
TCATGTTGCCGTCCTTGTCGTAGAACAAAAACGACCGGCCGATGTTCGCGCATTGCCAGACATATTCGGTCTGCGTCTTATAGCCAGCCGCACGAACTTTGGCGAAAAACGCATCGATATCTTCGACCACCAGGCCCAGTTCGTGAAAGCCGGTATGCCCGTAGCGCAGATTCTCCGGCGGCGTTTTTTCAATCGCCGGCATTAGGCATTCCTGCAGTTCGATCAAGGCGCCTTCCTTCGAACTCAACAGTGCCATTTTCGAACGCGCGCCTTTGACCTTGAAAATATCGTCGAGCAACTTGGGATACATATAGGTCTTCGGCCCCGGCCCAGCGCCATCGGGGATGATGGTTTCAACCGCGAGTTCAAAGCCCATGACATCGCGCCATAGGTGAATCGCTTCCTGAAGATCAGAGACAAAAACCGCCATATGATGAAAGCGCATAACTTAGTCCCTCATTTGTTGAAGCCGCGCGTGGGCGGCAACGTTGGTTAACTATCGACTATCCGACCTTGGTTTGCATCCGTGTGGATCACTGTCCGTTCAGAAGTTCACTGGCGAGTGCTTTCTGCAGCGCTTCGAGCTCAGCATCCGAATAAGTCCGGGTTTCGTGCACATGCCCCCACGCTGCCTGCGGCCAGCAGCAATCATCGCGACGACGTCCGATGACGTGCACATGCAACTGCGGCACGATGTTACCGATGGCGGCGATGTTGATTTTGTCGCAGACGAAGCGGGATTTGACGAAACGCGCGAGCGCATCGGTGAGTTGATCGAGTTCGCGGCGTAACGGCGTTGGCACTTCATAGAGCTCCAGCGCGTCGGTTTCGGGTACCAAGATAAACCACGGCAAGGCCGCA
Organism: Gammaproteobacteria bacterium; assembly: GCA_043738965.1. GTDB lineage: Bacteria > Pseudomonadota > Gammaproteobacteria > CAIKBL01. The sequence goes on along the minus strand of JAYUEZ010000098.1, from coordinate 1,692 downwards.
TTCCGCCGCAGCAGGATGTGGATCGCGCCACGCCGACCGAGCGAATGGAAATCTGTGCTTAATTGCTGATGCAGTTCGAAAGCTTCATTACGCATGGTGGGCTACCGATTTTCAGGTTGCTCAATGTCGCGCTTCGTCGGGCGCAATGGAACCCTGATATATTCTCCTGGACTTAAGTCCTAGCCGAAATTTAGATTTCGTCGCCGCACCGGTTGCAAGCTAGTCGCGAAGGCTTGGCTGGTGGCGTTACGTACGCGAGCCGCGCGCTAATTCCTGCATAATGCCGGCTTGGAAAGTCACCTGCATTACTGACCGTTAGAGAGGGATCACCTTGAGCACATTGTTGTCGCCATTTCGCCGTACCCTTTTGCTGGGCGCCTTGTTGAGCGCCATCGCGACCACGGCTGGCGCTGAAGAACCGAGCGTCCCGCCGGCGACCCTTCCAGCGACAACCCCGAGCGTACCAGCAACCGTGCCCACGCCGGCCACGGCGCCAGCCACTGCCCAGGCTGTCGCTCCCGCGCCAGCCCCGTTACCGTTGGATGATATTCGAGTCTTCGTTGAAGTCTTTCACAAGGTCAAGAGCGATTACGTCGAGGAGGTTAGTGATAAAAAACTTCTCGAAAATGCCATTCAAGGCATGCTCGCCGGACTCGACCCGCATTCGACCTATCTCGATGCCGAAGCCTATAACGAACTCCAAGAAGGCACCACCGGCGAATTCGGCGGCTTAGGTATTGAAGTCGGCGTCGAAGACGGCCTCATCAAGGTCATCACGCCCATCGATGACTCGCCGGCGGCGAAGGCTGGCGTACTCGCGGGTGACACCATCGTGCGCATTGATGGCACACCCGTGCGCGGCATGTCCTTGAACGATTCAATCAAGAAAATGCGCGGCAAAGCGGGCACTAAAATCGAAATCACGATCGTGCGCGAAGGCGCCGCCAAACCAATCGAACTGACGCTCGAGCGCGACGTTATCAAAGTTCAAAGTGTGCGAAGCCGCAGCCTTGAACCTGGTTTCGGCTATATCCGGATCTCCGCGTTTCAGTCTCACACCGGCGACGATCTGGTACATGCCTTGGACAAACTCAAAGGCAATGCTGGCGGTCCGCTTAAGGGTTTGATACTCGATCTTCGCAACAACCCGGGCGGCGTACTCGGCGCGGCGATCGCGGTCTCCGACGCGTTTCTAACTTCTGGGAAAATTGTCTACACCGAGGGCCGCGTGGCGGATGCCAAGCTCGAATTCGAAGCCAAGCCACCGGATCTCCTCGGCGGCGCGCCGTTAATCGTGCTCGTCAATGAAGGCTCGGCGTCGGCGTCGGAAATCGTCGCTGGCGCGCTACAAGATCGTCAGCGCGCGGTGATCATGGGCCGCCAGACCTTTGGTAAGGGCTCGGTACAAACCATCCTGCCGCTCAATAACAAGACCGCCATTAAAATCACCACGGCGCGCTATTTCACGCCGAACGGCCGCTCGATCCAGGCCGAAGGCATCAAGCCCGACATCGTGATCGACAAACTCAAAATCGCAAACGCCGAAGGCAAGAATGATCATGCGATCACCGAAGCACAACTAGAGCGACATTTGGATAATCCAATTAAGAAAGATCCCGCTGCCAAGGCAAAATCAGATGAGGTAACCGCACCGGCCGATCCTCGCGCGCTCGCGACCAACGACTACGAGGT
>JAYUEZ010000097.1:0-2558 GCA_043738965.1 Gammaproteobacteria bacterium | reverse complement strand
GCACTAGACAGAAACGCGGTGCGTGTCGGCGTTGCCTGCACTGCCTTATCGAAAAAGTCGATCACCCGCATGCGGCGGCCTCATTAGATTAGTGGATGGGTGATGATAACTCGATTCGATGTGGCGCATGCTGGGGGTAGAAGCTGGCAACCCTCTCTCAAGCCCCCGCCGACACGCGACAACCGGTGAGGTGCGGCGCGACTTATAGTGATCGCTCGGCGCCGGCAACCGCCGGGCGACAGCGGTAACCAACTCACACGCCGCCTCCGGCCGTGTCGAGCCAGTCCGGATCTCGATGCGGCTTAACATCCCTTCCCACCAGATATCTTGCTTCGGCGGAACCTTTTCGGTGATGATGCGCCAGGCGTTATCCGCTTCGACGAAGCGCTTGGTTTGTTGCGCGGCCTTCGCCAACACGCGATACGCATCGCCCGCGCGGGGATAATCCTTGATTAAGCGCTTGGCGGCTTCATAGGCCTTTTCGCCGTCGTTCACGCTCAACCAATCTTCAATTTGCAACAGTCGAAAGCGCCGTTCCATTTCTGGTTGCGCTTTTAAGCGTGGCGCCAAGGCCTCGGCAATGTTCACCCGCAGACTCATGTCCTTCAGTTTGCGCACGAACGGAAAATATTGTTCCAACCGCCACGCCTCGATCGGGAGATCGCCCCGCGCCTTGATATCCGCCAATAACCGTTCGGGTTGACCCAACCGTTCATAGAGCTTGAGACGCGACCACAAATACGCGCGCAATACCGTGGAACCGGCCGCGGGGTTTTTTTGTTCGGCCAGTTCAATCGCTTTCAAGATACGATTGGGATCCGGATCGAGCACCGCTTGTAGTTGCATGAAGAACGCTTGATTTTGCGGTGATTTCTTTTCGTCCGCTGGCAACTCCTGCCACGCGCTCATGGCGCCTTTAGCGATTTGCTCCAGTCCGTTGCCAGTTTGCGCCGCATGCGCGAAGTCCTTGGCGAGTATATAAAAGCGCGTGCGCTCAACGCCGCCAGCAAAACGTCCCGTGGCTTTCACACTGTTGAGATAGCGCAGCGCGGCGCCGGGATCCCCACTCTGCTGTGCCAGTATCAAGCGCGCGCCGTCGGCATCTCCATCGGTGGGACTGGCGGCTAGAAAACGCTTGGCAGCGGTCGCGAGTGCGGCTTGCTGGGTGCTCAAGGTGTGGTTCTCCGCCAACTGCGCACGCGCGATGTAGGACAATTTGGTCGCCGCTTTTTGGACCTCCGCCTCCACCCCAGAACGCAGCAGCTTTTCCGCTTCGCGCGCTGCTTCGTCATTCAAATTGCTTTTCAAATACGCGACCGCCAGCCGATATCTAAACCGATCGAAATTCAGACCCGGCGTACGCGGTTCGTGCTGAAAAAAAGTCTTGTATTTGCCGACGGCCGTGAACCATTGCTGATTGTTGAAATTGTACTCGGCGAGCACCAGGTCGGTGTACTCGCCGAGATCCTCGCGCGCGATCTCTTTCTGGAACTCCAGCACATCATTCAAGATCGTCATCGTCATTTGATTCGACGCGATGATTTTTCGAATGCGCTCGGCGGCTTCGCGTGCGCCCACTTCCTTCACCCGATGTTGCTGCAGCAGGCGCATCGCCTCTGCATGCAGAATTTCGGTATCGCCGTTGGCGGCACTGGCGTTCGCACTGGGGCTTGTCGGAACCATGACGGGTCGCGCGCCGCCGCGCATGACCGCCAGTTCGGCCTCCGCCATTTTGTAGACCGGATGATTGGTATCGGCGGCCAAGGCTTTTTTCAAGGCTTCGAAAATCTGGGTGGCACGCGAGGTTTGCCCCTCGAGATTGGCGAGATAACCGAGTCCCAGCCAACCGCCATACACCAAGTTCGGTTGGAAAATTTGCATCGAAGCGCCGCGGAATCCGCGCTTTGCGTGATACAGGAGCTGCGCGCGATGGGCCGCTTGGGACGGCCGCTCGGCCAAGGTGAAATCGAGCCACGCGCTCCAGTACGGAAATGCCGAGAGGGCAAAACTTAAATCGTCCCAGGTTCGCGATTTATAGATCTGTTCCAACGCGCCTTCGCTGTCACCGGCCTCGGCTTCCGCCGCCCGCAGGCGTTCATGAGTCTGGTCGCGCATTTGCTTGGAAAGTTGACGCAGACGCTTGAGCGTCGCGTCGGGTGCGCTAGCTTGACGCACGGTATCGATTATCGTGCCAAACTCACGCGCGATTAGGGCGTAGTCCTCGGTGGGTGCGGTCGCGGTCAAACGCGCAAGCTCGCCTTCTGCGACGCCGACTGGATCGGTGCCGGCGGATGCTCCGGCGACCAACCCTAACGTCAAAATTATTGACCGCAACAGGTTCGCGGCTAACGCACCGGCAACGGCAGACATCGTGCGCTGCCGTGGAAGCAGCATTAGCGATTTGCAGCAGATCATATGAGGTCCAATAGCGCGCCCATTTCCTTCGCGAATTGGTTACCCATGATCAGCGTGATCAAGCGTTTTGAAATACTGAGCTCGCCTTCCAGGCTCGCCGAGTCGCCATTACCCGCGTTCGCGATGATGTTGAAGTTCGGCAT
>JAYUEZ010000096.1:0-17908 GCA_043738965.1 Gammaproteobacteria bacterium | reverse complement strand
GGTAGGCGCTCACGAGAGGCCATCGCATGTCGTTCCCACTCGAAGGCACCAAGGTGTTGGATCTCACGCGCGCACTGTCGGGCCCCTTCGCGACGCGCATTCTGTCCGACCTCGGCGCCGATGTTGTCAAAGTGGAACCGCCCGACGGCGACATGACCCGCGCCTATGGCAGCCGGATCGGCAACCTCGCGAGCCACTTCACGCAACACAACGCGGGCAAGCGTGATATCTGCATCGACCTCAAGGCCGAAGGTGCATCGGCGCTGCTGCTCGCACTCGCCGATGTCGCCGACATCGTGGTGGAGAATTTCCGCCCCGGCGTGATGGCGCGCTATGGTCTCGATTGGGAAACGCTGCACGCACGCAACTCACGGATGATCATGCTCTCGATTTCCGGGTTCGGACAGGATGGGCCGGAGCGTGACCGTGCGGCCTACGCTCCCGTCATGCACGCGGAGTCCGGTCTGATCGATCGTTTCGCCGAGCTGGGACGTAATCGCGCGGTCGACTTCCCGGTCTCGATGGCCGACACCACCGCGGCCGTGCACGGTGTGATCGGGGTGTTGTCCGCGATGGTGATGGCGCAACGCACCGGCCGCGGCCAACACATCGATCTCGCGATGGTCAACACGCAGTTCTACCACGATGATTTTCTCTCGATGGTCTTAAGTGGCGACACCCCGCCCGCCGGCAGCGGTGAAGTCTGGACCGTTGAAGGCGGGCGATTAGTCATTGCCACCACGTTTAAGTATCTGTGGCGAACGCTGGCCAAGCACGGGCAGTTGCACGATCCGGGCGACGAGGACGGGCGCCGGCAGGCGCTCGGTGGGTATCTCGCGTCGTTTCCAAGCTGGGCGGCCGTGACCGCGATGCTCGACAAGGTTAACCTAGCCTGGGGTCGCGTGCGTCCGTGGCGCGATGCGATCCATACGAACCCGAGCGTGGGTCCGCGTCGAGTCCTCGCCGAAATTGATAATCGCATCGGCGGCACGCGACCAACGACCCAAGCACCTTATCACTTCAGTGACGCTGAGGCCTGCGTAAGAGGGCCGGCGCCCTACCGCGGCGAACACAACACCGAAGTGTTGCGCGACTGGCTCGGTCGCTCGCGCGAACAAGTCGCGGCGCTGTTAGAAGCCGGGGTGCTGACCACGCAGGACCCGCTACTCGAAAGTTCTTCGGATTCGAAGTGGTCGACGCGCTAGACTTAAGACCGGATCCCCCACTCCACAGAACAGCGCTATGCAGAACTTTGACATTGCGATCAAGGGCGGTACCGTCATCGACGGCACTGGGGCAGCCGGACGCCAAGCGGATGTGGGGATCGTCGGTGACCGCATTGTCGAGATCGGCAAACTCACTGGCAGCGCCAAACGTACGATCGATGCGACCGATCGGTTGGTCACCCCAGGATTCGTCGATATCCACAGCCATCTCGACGCGCAAGTCGCGTGGGATGCAATCTGCAGCTCCTCGTGTTGGCACGGCGTGACTTCCGTCGTGGTTGGCAATTGCGGTGTCACCTTCGCGCCGGTCAAGCCGACCGATCACGAACTGCTCGCCAAGCTCATGGAGTCGGTTGAAGATATTCCGGCGGACTCGATCATGTCGGGTCTCAAATGGAACTGGCAGTCCTACGGGGAGTACTACGATGCGATCGACGCGATGCCGAAGGGGATCAATGTCGGCGGCATGGTCGGTCACTGCGCGGTGCGCTTCTATGGGATGGGTGAGCGCTCGATCGACAGCGATGCGCATCCAAGCCCGGCTGAACTCGAAGTCATGGTGGCCACGGTGGATGAGGCCATCGCGGCGGGTGCGCTCGGGTTCTCGAGTTCAAGAGTACTCGGTCACCGCACACCGGATGGCCGACCAGTCCCCGGCACGTTCGCGCTGCGCGATGAGCTGTTCGCATTAGCTGATCCGATGCGCAAGCGTGGCCGTGGCATCTTCGAAGTCGTACCGCGTTTCGAGACCGACGATCCGGCGACCTGTCACAAGGCCAAGCGCGAGATTGATTGGATGGCCGATCTGTCGCAAGCCACCGGCCGGCCCGTCACCTTCTCGTTCTTCCAGTTTCCACACCTGCCCGAGCAATATCGCAAGATCATGGAGTTCACGGCCGCGCGTAATGCAGCCGGCGCGAACGTACGGCCGCAGACCACCGCGCGTGGCATCGGTGTGTTGTTCGGTCCCCACATTCGCAGTCCGTTCGATCGCAATCCGTCTTGGCGCGCGATGCGGGGACTGTCCGTTGCGGAGAAACTCGCTGTCTACGCCGATCCTCAGCGCCGCGCGGAATTGATAAAAGAAGCGCAAGCCAATGGCCCCTTCGCCGACGAACTGGTCCGTTTGTATCTCCTCGAAGGCCCTGATCCCGACTATGAACCGGATCCCGCCAAGACGTTACCTGCGATCGCGGCAGCGCGCGGCGTGAGCTTGGCCGAAGCCTACATGGACCTGATGCTCACTTCGAACGGCACGGCGTACATCAATCATCCGATCTTGAATCCGGATTTTTCCGCGGTGGAAGAAATGCTTCTTGATCCAATGGTAGTGCTGGGGCTTGCCGATTCTGGTGCGCACGTCGGCCAGATCATGGACGCCAGCCAGCCGACCTGGTTTCTCACGCACTGGGTGCGCAAACGCGGCATGTTCGGCATTGAAGAGGCGATCCGTCGTCTGACGTCGGACACCGCGAAGTTATTTGGTATTGAAGGCCGTGGTGTTTTAGCGCCCGGCATGTTCGCCGACGTCAACGTGCTCGATCTGGAACGCATGCGGTTGCCGATGCCCGACTATGTCCACGATCTGCCCGGGGGTGCGGGGCGTTTGATCCAGAAAGCGGAAGGCTATGACTACACCTTAGTGAATGGTCAGGTATTCATGGAGAACGGTAAACACACGGGTGCGCTAGCGGGTACGTTGCTCCGCAGCGGACCGGATCAGCGTTGAGTTGATCGTAGGGCGGATGGGCCCGAAGGGCGCTATCCGCCGTCAGTTAATTGGTTAGGCGGATAACGCGGCTGCGCCGCTCATCCGCCCTATCAAATAATCTGCGCAATGAGGAGTTTGACATGTACGACCTGATCATTCGCAACGCGCGGATAATCGATGGTACGGGCGCTTCAGCCTTCATGGGCGACGTCGCGGTAGCCAACGGTAAGATTGCAGTGGTGGGCCGGGCAGAAGCGGGCGGAGTCGGTAGTGTTGCGAAGCGCCTCATCGACGCCGAAGGCAAGTTGCTCACCCCCGGTTTCGTCGACATCCATACTCACTATGACGGCCAGGTGTGTTGGGACAAACAACTCACCCCGAGCTGCTGGCATGGCGTGACAACCATCGTGATGGGCAATTGCGGCGTTGGTTTTGCGCCGGTGCGTCGTGGCACCGAGAACACGCTTGTCGAGCTAATGGAATCTGTCGAAGACATCCCCGGCACCGCGCTGCATGAAGGCATTCCATGGGGCTGGGAAAGTTTTGGTGAATACCTCGCGCATATCGACACCGCGTATAGCGTCGATGTGGGTGCGCAAGTTCCGCACGTCGCGGTGCGCTACTACGTGATGGGCGATCGCTGCTATGACGATGCGACCGCCGACGATATCGCCAAGATGGCCGCCATCACCAAGCAGGCGCTGGCGGATGGCGCGCTTGGATTCTCAACCTCGCGCTTCTATGGCCATCTCGACAAGCGTGGCAATGTGGTGCCGGGCACGAACGCGGGTGCGGCTGAGATGATGGCGATTGGGGACGCGCTTGCCGAGGCCAATCACGGCACCATCGAGATCATCTCCGATCGTTTGGAGGATGAAGAAGAACAGCACTGGATCGAAAATATGGCGCGTCGCACCGGGCGGCCGGTGACGATCCTCGTTAGCTCGAACGTGGGTGTTGGCGTGTGGGAAATGGCGGAGAAGCTCAACGCGCGCGGCGTTCAGATCCGGCCGCAAGTGGGCGCACGTCCGGCATCCGTTCTGATGAGCCTTGAAGGCACCGTCAACCCAATGCGGCAGTTTCCGTCGTACAAGGAGATCAAATCATTGCCGATCGCCGAGCGGCGGCAGCGCCTGCTCGACCCGGCATTTCGCGCCAAGATCATGGCGGACGATCCGAAGGTGTCGCGCTATGCCGGCACCAATTTCATGATCTCGACTTGGGACAAAATGTTCGTGCTGCCGGCCGATCTGAGCTACGAGCCTGGCTTTGAGGATTCGATTGCGGGCATCGCTGAAGCGCGCGGCATTCATGTTCGTGAAGCATTAATGGATGCCATGGGGTCCGGTCGACCGCTGCTGCACCTCATCGGTCAGTACGAGGGTGATCTCGAGAAACAGCGCAAAGGGATCGCGCATCGCCACTCAGTGTTTGGACTCGGGGATGGCGGCGCGCACTGCGGCGTGCTGTGCGATGCGAGCATGCCCACCTACATGCTCGCCTACATGAGTCGCGATCGCACCAAGGGGCCAACCTTGCCGCTTGAATTCACCGTACACAAGATGACGCAAGATACCGCGCGGTTGTACGGCATGAACGATCGTGGCGTGATCGCGGCAGGCTACAAAGCGGATCTCAATATCATCGATTTCGATAAATTGTCGCTCGTCGATCCAGAAATGATCTACGACCTCCCGGCAGGCGGTCGGCGGCTGATTCAAAAGGCGCAGGGTTACGTCGCGACCATATGCAGCGGCGAGGTGACGTACGAAAATGGTAAGCATACTGGGGCGATGCCGGGGCGGTTGATTCGCGGCTGAGCAAACATGCTGTTGCGCTGCGGCGTTCGCTGCGCACAAGCGTAGCGCTGTCCTGGGGCCGCCCCGGGCAACTGTGATCCCACATCCAATCACGTCGTGTGCATCACAAGACGCCGTAAAGTCGCTACGATCACGGCCACTGACGGGCGAGAGGGCGAGCATGATCCACTACCACGGCAAAACGGCGTTGGTGACGGGTGCCGCTTCTGGTATTGGTCGCGCACTCGCGCTAGCACTCGCGGCGCGCGGGGCGCGACTCATTCTGGTCGACCTGAATGAAGAGGGTCTCGCAGCAACTGCCGCACAGATCGGACCACGTGCGCAAACTATCATCGCGGATCTCTCCGATCCGGCGGCACCCGCGATGGTCATTGCGCAAGGTGTTGCGGCGACTGGCACGATCGATTTGGTCTGTTCCAATGCCGGCATCGCGCCGGCGCGGCGCCTCATCCGCGATAAGGCAGAAGGCAATGGCGGGCGCTTGTTCGCGGTGAATGTGTTCGCCGGGCTCTATTTTGCGCAGGCCTATGCGGAGGCCCTGAAGCAATCCAACACGCGCGGCAGGTTGTTGCTGACTGGCTCAGAAAATTCTTTGAGCGTGCCAAAGGGCGTTGAGGCGATGGGTATCGGCCTCTATGCCGCCACCAAAGCCGCCATACTCATGTTGGCGGAATGGATGCGGACGGAATTTCCCGGCCGCGTGCCCATCGATGTGCATATCCTGCTGCCGGGTGCGGTCGCCACTGAACTAAACGATGACGGCGTCGTGAATCCAGCGATTGCCAGACTTAGCTTCATCCCGGCCGCGCAATGTGCCGCGACTGCCCTCAAGGGGCTGGACCTTGGTCTGTTCTACATTCCCACGCACAAACATCTTGCCGATGACATGCGTCCCCGCTTGCAAGGGCTGGAGGAAGCGATCCTTGCGCTGGGACTATAGAGACGGCGCCGACTGGCCATTGACCGTTAAGTTAGCTGCGGAGCGGCAAGCCATGCTTCTCGGCTAACTGCCGTCACTTGAACAGCGAATCTCGCCACCTTAAAACGGCCCTTTGGGTAGTCCCGACAAGGGTGGGTTTCGACCTTCCCAGCCGTGCAGCTTTCAGCTATAAACTATGAAAATGGAACGACTGGGTGGATAACATGGCAAACTTTGATAGCGGTATTGACTGGACCGACTGCGAACTCGTTGAGCGGGTGCCCGGCAAGGTATCGGGTCGTCCCCTTGTGCGCGGAACGCGGATACTTGCGGATACTATTGTTCAAGACGCTGAGCTCGGTTCTCCTCTGGAAGAAATCCACGAAAACTATCCCGACTTGCCAGTGAGTGTGATTGAAAGGCTGCTCTCGTTTGCTAACTCTCGACGCAGCCTGCACGTATTGTGAGAATTTTGTTCGATCAAAACGTACCCCACAAGCTACGAACAACCCTCACACGTCTCACCAGCAGACATGAGATTTTCACCGCTGCCTATATGGGCTGGAGTGAACTCGCCAATGGTGAACTCTTACGAACGGCGGAAGAGAACGGGATAGAGCTTTTTGTTACCGGCGACGGGACGCTGCACTACGAACAGAACTTGACCGGGCGTCGGCTGGCGATCGTGTCTCTTTCAACCGACAATTGGCCGATCTTGAAGGATCATATCCCGGCGATCCTCGCCGCCATAGATAAGGCGGGACCCGGTTCGCTTCAGACTGTGGAGTGCGGCAGGTTCAACAGGAAGCGCGAAGAATAGTAGTGAGCGCGTGATGGGAGCGCTTTTTGAAATACGCCGATTTTATGCCTATGGCCGACAGGAGGCTCTTGTCGGCCAACGCACTCAACCGCTCGCGCGGTAACCTGTAGCGAGGTCGTTGCCAGCGTCGCTAGTGCTTGCCGTTGTTTTCGAGATGGCCCGGTCCTGTGTTGAGGTGGTGGTGCTCAACAACCATTGCCCAACACAGGAGCAGCCCCATGATTCCCACGCTCAAACCCGTTAGCCCGTTACGTCAACGCATGCTGGATGACATGGCCATGCGTAAACTGAATCGACACACTCAAGCCGGCTATGTTCGTGCGGTTAAGAAGTTGGCCGAGTTTCTGGAGTGTTCGCCAGAACGTGCGACGCCCGAAGATCTCCGCCGATTCCAGCTGCACTTAGTCGCGAGCGGGATGTCGAGCACGACCCTCAATGCGACGCTCACCGGCTTACGCTTTTTCTTTGAAGTGACCTTGCGCCGTCTCGATGCGTTGGCGCTGATGAGCCCGGTGCGCGAGCCGCGCATCTTACCCGTGGTGTTAAACGCCGCCGAGGTCGAACAGAGCATCGCGGCGGCGGGGAGTTTGAAGTTTCGCGCGGCGTTGTCGGTGGCCTATGGCGCGGGCTTGCGCGCGAGTGAAGTCGTGCATCTCAAAGTTAGTGACATCGATAGTCAACGCAGGGTCATTCGCGTTGAACAAGGCAAGGGCGGTAGAGATCGCGAAGCCATGCTCTCACCGAGTCTGCTGGCGTTGTTGCGCGCCTGGTATCGAGAGGCGCAGACCGAGCGCAAGAGGTTGCCGGGCGGATGGTTGTTTCCGGGTCAGAATCCGGTTGCGCCGATGTCGACGCGACAACTGAACCGCGTCTTTCATCACGCCGTGAACGCGACGCCGATTAAGAAGCGCGTCTCGCTGCATTCATTACGCCACGCCTTCGCGACCCACCTGCTAGAGCAGAAAGTCGACATCCGCGTCATCCAAGTGTTACTCGGACACCAGAAGTTGGAGACCACCGCCCGCTACAGTCATGTCGCCGCGCAGTTGTTGCGCGAGGTCAAAAGTCCGTTGGAGTACTTCGCCGTGAGCTGACCGGTCAACGGTCATGTCACGACCGCGACTCGAAGTCGCGGACATCTTGCGCACGCACGGCGCGGCGTGGCGCCGCGCTCAGGCCGGACACCTGAGCCTCGGTCAACTCAAGGTGATGTCCGCCATCGAGCAGTGCCGCAGCGCCGCCCTCGGCGGCCATGTGCTGCGCTGTGTAGACTGCGCCACGACCCAACACGCCTATAACTCGTGTCGTAATCGACATTGTCCGAAGTGTCAGGGGGCCGCCGCTCAACGCTGGCTTGCAGCACGACAAGCCGATCTCTTGCCCGTCGAGTACTCCCACGTCGTGTTCACCTTGCCAGCGCCCATCAGCGACCTTGCTTACCCCAACAAAGACGTGATTTACGCGCTGCTGTTCAAAGCTGCAGCAGCAACGCTCACCACCATCGCCGCCGATCCCAAGCACCTCGGCGCCCGGATCGGACTCACTGCTGTGCTCCACACCTGGGGCTCGGCGATGACCCATCATCCGCACGTGCATTGTGTGGTGCCCGGTGGTGGCATGTCGCTCGACGGCGCGCGCTGGGTGGCCTGCCGCAAGGGCTTCTTCCTGCCGGTACGCGTGCTCTCGCGTCTATTCCGACGACTGTTCCTCGAACAGCTCGACGCGGCCCATCGTGCTGGACAACTGCAGTTCTTCGGCGAACACCAGGCGCTCAGTGAGCGCCATGCCTTCAGCGCCTTCCGCAAACCGCTGTGTAAAATCGACTGGGTAGTCTACGCCAAACCGCCCTTCGCCGGACCCGACGCCGTGCTCGCTTATCTCTCCCGCTACACCCACCGCGTCGCCATCGCCAACAGCCGTCTTATCGCGCTCGATGAACGCGGCGTCACCTGCAAGTGGAAGGATTATCGCAAGCCAACGCGCGAACGTTATCAAACCATGACGTTGGCGATGGATGAGTTCATCCGCCGCTTTCTCTTACATCTCCAGCCGCGTGGCTTTCATCGCATTCGACACTACGGACTGCTCGCCAATCATCAACGTACTCACGCGCTGACGAAAGCGCGCGAACTGTTGCGCTGTGAACCACCGCCCGTCACGACGAACAATGCGGATCCGGCAGTCCATGAACACGCGCCGACGTTTATCTGTCCCGCGTGTGGCGCGCCCAGGTTAGTTATCGAATACTTCGAACGTGGTCATGCGCCGCGTGCACCACCTAGCGCTAGCGGTCCGCCATGCCGAACCTGACGCCAGTGCGAAGCACATTGAAACGGTCGAACGCATCGCGACCGACCACGGGAAGGTTTGCGCGCAGCGTCAATGACAGGACCCAAAAACTAATCCCTTGCCACATCGAGATGACCGAGCGCGACATCAATCACGGTGAGGTGGCAATCAATCCATTCAGCGCTACGCTCTTCACGGTTAAATTACCCGCGACTAACCCACCGCCCGCGAATCAAATCCCCATAGCCTCCACGGACTGCGTGACCCCTCTGCGCCAACCCATCGCGGTTTCTTGCACTGGGCCTTGTTAGACGCCCGCCGCTTAGCGCAATCTCGCCCCCACATGCCGCGCTGAACGGCGGGCATCTAACAACCCTTACCAACTGCGGTCATACACGATGCCGCATCTCAGACGCTGAAATCGGCGAAAGCGGCCAGTCATTGCCGCCCGTACCTCTTGTGTTGTTCGTAGTAGCCTATTGATCCAGTGCGCAATATTCATGACGATGAACGTACGCATCATGCGCAGTCATCTAATGCGTGCGCGCCCATGGCACAATGGCAGCACCCGCGAAATTAAAGTTCCCGGTGGCCCCTAACTGCTCTTAGCCTATGCTGGACAATGCCCTCACCCTCCGCTTGAAAAATCTGACGCTGCGCCAGCTCCGCTACTTCTTGGAAGTGGCGCAATTACATAGCTTCACGCGTGCGGCAGAGGTGCTGCATATTGCCCAGTCGGCGCTTTCAAGACAGATCCGGATGTTGGAGGAGGAGTTCGGCGTCGCGCTTTTCAATCGCGTCGATCGCGGAGTTACGCTGACCGAGGCCGGCGCGCGGTTACGGGACCGGGTAGCGGTCCTTCTGAAGGATCTCGATGCCATGGGGCAAGACCTAGTCGGAACGGCGACGGAGCCGCGAGGCGATCTCGCGGTCGGGATGCCGCCCTCGATGCGCGAGGTGATGACCGTGCCCTTGATGGTCGATTACTGTCGCGCCTATCCGGCGGTCACGCTACATGTGCAGGAAGGCATTAGCATCGATCTGTCCAAGCTCGTGCAGGATGGCAATCTCGACTGTGCGGTGATCGTGAACCTGATGGCACTTCCCCACCTGAACGCGATCCCGCTCCTGAGGGAACGACTCTATCTCATCGGCCCACGCAAGGGGCGTCTGCATGCGCGACGGCAGGTTTCTCTGGTGCGCGTGTCGGAGAGCCCGCTCATACTCACCACGCGACCGAACAGCCTGCGCCTCATCGTTGAGAATGCACTCGCCGCTGCACGACTGCCTGCAAACATCATCGCTGATTCCAATTCGACAGCGGCCATGGTCGAACTTGCGGCGGAAGGTTTGGCTTCGACGGTGCTGCCCTACAGTGCAGCCTGGAAAGCCATAGAGGAAAAGCGGTTGTCGGCGGCGCCTATCGAAGGTCTCGCCATCGAATGGATCTTCGTGCATCCCGCCGCGCGCGCGCTGTCCGCCGCTGCGCTCGCGTACGCACACCGCTTGCGGGATCTTGCGCGGTCACAGATTAAGCAAAGGGGCTGGCTCGGCGCCGAGCTCTGCGCCCCTGAGGGACTATTCCAAAGCGAGATGTCAGCCAGCTAAAAATCGTATTGGAGGTGCCGCACCGCACCTCGCTAGACTCCTCACCGCAAATGCGCTGGCGGCATTGCCGGCGATACCCATCTGACTAGAGGAGAGCACCATGCCCCGCCGCCACGACGAAGCGCCATTCGATTTGCATCATCTGAAGACCGTAGCCGAGCGTTGCAGCAACTGGGGGCGCTGGGGCGACGCCGATGAGATTGGCACCTTGAATTTCATTTCACCCGAAGACGTCATCGGTGCTGCTCAACTCATCCGGCGGGGGCGGGTCTTTTCTCTGGGTCTGAACTTCGACCGCAACGGCCCACAGCGCGGCCTGTGGGGTAATCGTTTTAATCCGATCCACACCATGCTCGCGACGGGTACCGACGCGGTATCGGGTAATCAAGACGCGGGCGGACTGCGCTACGCGGACGACGCCGTCAGCATGCCGCTCCAATGCGGAACGCAATGGGATGCATTGGGACACATCTTCTACGAGGACAAGATGTGGAACGGCTACGACGCGAGGCTGGTCGATTCAAACGGGGCGGCGAAGAACGGCATTGACAAGGCGAAGGCGAAGATGGTCGGGCGAGGCGTACTGCTCGACGTGGCGCGTCATCTGAAGCTGTCGCACCTCGAGGACGGCACGGCCATTACCTGTGCGGATCTCGACGCGACGGCTGCGGCCCAGAGTACGGAGATCCGCCGCGGCGATTTCGTGATCGTGCGGACCGGGCAGATGGAGCAGCGACTCGCCGACGGCGAATGGGGCGGTTATGCGGGCGGCGATGCGCCAGGGCTTGCCTTCGAGACCGCTGAATGGATCCACAGCAAGGAGATCGCCGCGATCTGCACGGACACCTGGGGCTGCGAAGTGCGGCCGAACGAGACAAAGCAGGCGTCGCAGCCCTGGCACTGGGTGGTCATTCCGAAAATCGGGATCACGATGGGCGAGATCTTCTACCTGAAAGATCTCGCAGACGATTGCGCACTGGACCGTGTGTACGAGTTTTTCTTCTGCGCGCCCCCGCTGCCGATCACAGGCGCGGTCGGGTCCCCGATCAATCCGATGGCTATCAAATAGGCTCGACCATGATCACGAATCCGAAAACCGCTAAGCCCGCGCCCGTCCGAAAAGCAGACGAAACTCAGGTCCGCAACGCCGTCGAGGCGATCCTCGCGGATATCGAGCGGGAGGGCGAGGCAGCCGTGCGCAGATATTCGGCGCAGTTCGATAAATGGAGTCCCACCTCGTTCCGTCTGTCACAGGCGCAGATCGACGAATGCGTGACTTCACTCACGCCTCAGGCGCGTGCCGACATCGAGTTTGCGCAGACCCAGATCCGGCGCTTCGCGCAGATCCAGATGTTGGGGATCCGCGACGTCGAAGTCGAGACCTTGCCGGGTGTGGTGCTCGGCCATCGGAACATCCCTGTGAATGCCATTGGCTGCTACGTGCCGGGCGGAAAGTACCCGCTGCTCGCCTCCGCACACATGAGCATCGTCACGGCCCGCGTCGCCGGGGTGAAGCGCATCATCGCCTGCACCCCACCTTACGAAGGCAAGCTGCCGGCGGCGGTTATCGCAGCGATGGCGCTCGGCGGTGCGAACGAGATCTACTGCCTGGGCGGCGTGCAAGCGATTGCCGCGATGGCGCTCGGGACCAAGTCCATTGCACCCGTCGATATGCTGGTTGGTCCCGGAAACGCGTACGTCGCCGAGGCGAAGCGCCAGTTGTTCGGCCGCGTCGGCATCGATCTACCGGCCGGGCCGACCGAAACACTCGTCATCTGCGACGACACCGTGGATACCGAACTCGTGGCTGTCGATCTCCTGGGCCAAGCTGAGCACGGGCCTAACTCGCCGGCGATCTGCCTAACCACGAGCCGGAAAATCGCGGACGAACTGCCGGGAATGATCGAGACGGTACTCGGGCGCTTGGATACTGCTCCTATCGCAAGCGTCGCCTGGCGGGATTATGGTGAAATTATCGTCTGCGATACGCGTGAAGAGCTGCTCTCTGAAGCCGAGCGCATTTGCTCCGAGCATGTGCAGGTGATGACCGCCGACCCGGATTGGTTCCTGCGGAACATGACGAGTTATGGCGCGCTGTTCCTCGGACCGCTGACGAACGTCGCGTATGGCGACAAGGTCATCGGGACGAACCACACGCTGCCGACGTGCCGCGCTGGTCGCTACACGGGCGGACTGTGGGTCGGTAAGTTCCTCAAGACGCATACCTACCAGCGCGTCCTTACCGAAGCGGCCTCGCGCCAAATCGGGGAGGTCTGCGCGCGGCTCTGCGCGCTCGAACATTTCTCGGGGCACCAAGAACAGGCGGCGATCCGCGTGCGGCGCTTTGGGGGATCGGTCTGATGTGGGATTACGCCGGCACCCTCAGCGACCGCGTCACCGTGGTGACTGGCGGCGCCGGCGGCATCGGAAGTGCGATTTGCGAGGTCATGAGCGGCGCCGGCGCGCGCGTCGTCGTGAGCTACCAGCGTTCCGAGCGGGCAGCGCGTGACTTGGTGGCGCGGATGCCAGGCGGACCGCACCTCGCGATGCAGGCATCGGTCACGGACAGCGCATCGCTCGCGAGGCTCGCGGCGGCGGTCGACGAAGCCTATGGACGCTGCGATCTGCTGGTGAACTGTGCGGGCACGACGAAATTCGTGCCACATCCGGATCTCGACGGACTTCATGATGAGCTCATCGACGACATCCTCGCAACGAACGTTCGCGGTCCCTTTGCTGCCGTGCGCGCTTTCAAGCCCTTGCTATTACGTAGTCCGGACGCGCTGGTGGCGAACATTTCGTCGATTGCGGCACGCACCGCTATGGGAAGCAACGTCATGTACTGCGCGTCCAAGGCCGCGCTCGACAACATGACACAGTCGCTAGCCCGCGCGCTCGCGCCCAAAATCCGCGTCGTATCGGTTGCGCCGGGTCTGGTCGACACCACGTTCGTCCAGGGCCTCGACCAGAATTGGCGTAATGAGCAGACCGCGCGCAGCCCGCTCGGCCGCCTCGCATCGCCGGAGGAAATCGGCATTGCGGTGCTCGCGGCGATGGTCGCTCTGCCATTTTCGACAGGGGTCGTCATTCCTGTCGATGGCGGTCGTCCACTCGCCTGACCATTAGATCACCGATTTAACCTATTCATTCGAAAGCAGAGGGGAGCAGATATGGTGGGCAAAAAGATACTGATCAAGGGCGGCACGCTCATGACGCTTGACGAACGCCGTGGGTCATTCGGCAGTACGTTTTCGGGCGATCTCCTGATCGAAGGTAGCAAGATCTCGCGCATTGACGCGAGCATTGATGCTGCGGATTCGGAAGTCGTCGATGCCTCGAACTGCCTCGTTATGCCGGGTCTTATCGACGCCCATCGCCATGTTTGGCAGACGGCTTTGCGCGGAGTCACCCACGACGATACGCTGAAAGGCTACATGCGCGAGATCCGCTTCCTCCGCGCGCGCGCTTATCGCTCGGAAGACATCCACATCGGTAACTACGTCGGCATGCTCGAAGCCATCAACGCAGGAATCACCGCAGTTTGGGACTTCTCCCATTGCATCAACACGCCCGCGCACGCCGATGCAGCGCTCGATGGTCTGCTTGAATCGGGCGGCCGCGCGGTCTTCGGCTATGGCTTCAACGAAGTGCCGCTCGATCATCCGCATTTTCCCGGACTGCCGGAAAGGCTGAGCGACCTGCGGCGCATACAGAAGAGTCGCTTCCCGGCGGGAAATGGCCTGGTGACGCTCGGCGTCGCAACCTCCGATCTCCCGATCTGTGGCATCGATCGTCTAAAGGCGGAGATCGCGGCGGCACGCGAATTGGGGTTGCCGATTTCTGTCCACTCGAACACCTGGGAATTCCCGGAACGCGAGCCGGAGGTCGCGCTGATGGACAAACACGGTCTGCTCGGGCCAGATCTCCTGTTCGTGCATTCGAACCTATCGAGCGACCAAGAGATCAAACGCATCGCCGACACCGGCGGCTGGATCGCTTCAACGCCAGAGACCGAAATGCAGATGTCCATGGGACCTTCCGTCATCGGTCGCTTCTCCCGTGCAGGCGGCAAGCCGACCTTCGGCTGTGACATCATCTCCAACAACAGCGGCGATCTGCTCGCCCAGGCCCGTCTCGGACTGCAGACGGAGCGCCTGCTGGAATGTACCGAAATTCTGAAGAGCCATCGCGGCGCCGATGAACTCTCGATGACCACGGGAGACATGCTGCGCGCCATGACTGTCAACGCCGCAGGCGCGCTTGGCATCGCAGATCGTGTCGGTATGCTGACTAAAGGCAGGGAAGCGGACGTCATTCTCGTCCGGCTCGACGACATCAACACCATGCCATTGCACAACCCAAGCGCGACCCTGCTGCTCCATGCTCACCCTGGGAACGTCGACACGGTCTATGTCGCCGGCCGCTGCTTGAAGCGTCACGGGAAGCTCGTCGCCGATATGTCGCGCGTTCGGCAACTGCTCATGGGCTCACACGAACACATCCAGGCCACCATTGCGCGCGACCGCACCACCCTCCCGCCAGGGTATAAGGCAGCCTAACCGATGGTCGAGAAAAGTCGTTCATCGACAGCGTGATATTCCGGTATGCGCTTCACAAGTCGTAGTTCTCCCAGGCGCCGTGACGAAGACTACGCGCCGATCGCTTGCGCAATGACGGTTGATTGCGCGACAGCGGCGACGCGTCATTGGAAGGTGTCTTTATCACAGCGTCCGCTTTCCGGAAACGTGAATGGCGGATGCAAATGACCGCTACGGGTCGATTGCCGTCCTCCGCACGTTTCTCATAGGGTAAGTTTCGGGCCGTGAAATCCGCCTATAGAAAACACCGCCTTGCTTATCTCGAAAGCCGATCTCGAATTGAGCCGCCGGAAAGAAGCTCCACCCGAGCTTCGGTATCGGGTGTGGCTAGCAAAGCGTTGCCACCATCGCTACTTCTTGTTGATTATTTGACGGAACACCCTTACGCAGCTTCCTTCACTGGCTCCTCCACGATCACAATTTCCCCGCTGTCGCCGTTAACCTTGATTGTCGCGCCATCATTGATGAGTTGGATCGCATTACGCAGCTGCACGGCCGGCAAGCCATACTCGCGCGACAAGCACGCGCCGTGGGCGAGCATGCCACCGGTCTCCAATACCAGGCCTTTGATCAACGGGAAGACCGGCATCCAGCCGGGATCTGTGCTGTTGCAGATCAGAATGTCGTCCTTCTCGACCCGCCCGATTTCGCTCATGCTCCGCACCACGCGCGCACGCCCCGTGACTTCGCCGCGACTCGTGCCGACGCCGCGCAGCGCGCCGTCGACCATTTGCACTTGATCGCTGTTGTTGTCGAGATTCAACGGCACGCCGGCTTGGAGGTAGGTGGGCGAGTGTTCCTGGCGTAGGTTACGTCGTTCAAAGACATGGCGGCGCGCTTCGATCTTCGCGCGACATAGCGCTTGCGACCCTCGCCCGTCGAACAAATCGTACAGCTCGTGACGCGCGAGGAAATAGAAATCATCGGTGGTGGCGACTAGTCCACGTTGAAGCAGACGGCGCCCGATCTCGGCGAACACGTGTTTCTTCTGCAAGGTCATGCGGTCAAGAAAATGACGTTCATCATCACGGAACTTCAAGAAGCGATGCGTGTAGGTCAGCACCATCTTGAAGATCTCGGCTTTGATTCCGCCGAGCGGTTGCGCCGATAAATTCTTGATGACCTCGTCAGTGGCTGCTTTACGTCGCGCCACCAAACGCACTTCGAGTTGTTCCGGCCGGTTGTCCTCGCCCGCATTCTGCAGTGCGCGGAACGCGAGATAATCGATCTGCGGATCTTCCACGCGGCGTTTGTAGTAGATATCGCGGTCCTGGTGTCCACGATGACCGTGCGCAGTAAGAAAGATGGCGTATTGCGCCAAGAACTCGCGACCTTCGTCGAAGTCCTTTAGCGCTGCGAAGAACTCAGCGTCGCGGTATTGGTTAAGGCAAGCAGTAAGACGCTTCGAGTGTTTGATTGCGTCAGCAATTTTCCATAGATCGTTGGTTTCCTTGACCAGCGCGCTATCCGGGATCCCTGCGATCAGATCTTGAAACAGATTGGGTGAATTGCCGTCGTACCATTTCGTGAGTAACACGTTCAAGAGGCCGAGAGCACCGGGGGCGATCCACGAAAACCCAGGCCACAAGGTCTCGAAAAAATCAGCGACCATCTGACTGCTCTTATCACATTGCTTTTTCAACGCGGCGTCGGAGAGTCGTCGCAGCTGCTCGTCGCTCGGCCCGTTCGCCTCTTCAATCTTGCCGTCGATCCACGCATAAGTATTTCGAAACCACCCGAACAGACCATGCTTCGGCTCCATGATGTGCAGCCGGATCCACATGCGCGCGACATCGATGAGACTCGTCTCATCGCGCGCGTAGTCGGCCTGCCAGGCCGGCGGAATATTCGTTAAATCGCGAAGCGCCGCGGGCCACATCAGCTTCTGCCATATTTTTTCGGCGTCCGCATTGAAGTACCAAGTCGCACGGCGGTACTTAAACCAGCGCACGTTGGTGATCTCATCAAAGCCATAGAGCTTCGCGAAAAAGGTCCAGTTCACTTCGCACTCCCAGGCCCGCAGCGACGAGAAGAGTGGCGTGATGCCGCCCGTCAGAAATTGTTCGCACCAGGTGTGAGTCCACACCGTATTCTCGTCTTCTGGAGCGGTGTGCCATGCATCGACATCCTCGTCCCACGTGAATTCGACACCCGTGATCGGCCGCGATTGCAGCAGATACAACTGATCGCCCGCCAACGCCCATTCGATATCTTGTGGGAATCCTTGATAGAAGGTCATGACGTCGCGCCCGAGCTCGGCGAGGGCCATCGCTTTTCCTTCCGATAGCGACATCGCCTCGCGCAGGCTGTGCGGAACATCGATCTTAATCGTACCAATGCCGGTCGGGGCGCGGAGGATCTGAACTTCTTTATCACCGACCGTTCGTTGTTTGATGTCCAAAGTATCAAGCGCAATGACGTATTGATCTGGCGTCAAAATACCGGAGACGATTCCTTCTCCAAGTCCCCAACTGGCGTTAATCACGATCTCATCCGTACGTGCGCTCAACGGGTTGGCGGTGAACATCACCCCGGCAACTTCGGCCGGAACCATGTGCTGAATGATCACCGCGATGTGAGAGGTGGCGTGATCGAATCCGCCGCGCTGACGATAAGCGGTGGCGCGCGCCGTCCACATTGATGCCCAACAACGGCGAATTGCATCGATTACGGCGTCGATACCCTTGATGTCGAGATAAGTATCGTGGAGCCCCGCAAAGGATGCCTCAGCAAGATCTTCAGCAGTACCGGACGAGCGGACGGCGACGAATGAATCGTCCCCAAGGGCGGCGTACGACTGTTCGATCTGCGCAGCGAGTGCCGGCGGCAATGGGTAGGTTTCGATCAGCGCACGGATCTTCGCGGTAACTTCCTCGAGTGCGACGGCGTTGTCGTAGTTTAGATGGGCTAGGTGTGC
>JAYUEZ010000095.1:0-2569 GCA_043738965.1 Gammaproteobacteria bacterium | reverse complement strand
ACCCGCGTAAACCGTTTGATCGCACGTTGACCGGCGGGACATTGATATTCATCGTCCTCGGCAATGTAGCGAAAGTCTTTTTTGTCGAAGAAGCCTTTGGCTTTGTTTCCCGAGGTGTGGGGTTTGGGAACCAGTGTGGCAATACCGGACTGCTCGCAATCGACGATTTGTTCCCCGGTAAAGTAACCGCGATCGGCGACGACGGTGATTGCTTCGGCTCCGACCGCCTCGCGCGCTTGGTTGGCCATCGGAGCGAGCTGATGTCGGTCATGCCCGACGTTAGTGACTTCGTGCGCGACAATGAGATGATGTTTTGCGTCTACAGCGGCTTGGACGTTGTAACCGACCATGCCGGTACCGCGGCCACTGGTCGCCATGGAACGCGCATCCGGATCGGTCAGTGAGATCTGTCCGTCCGGCGCGCTTTTCATCTGTTCGCCGATATCATTCAAGCGCTGCATCTGAGCTTTGACGGTTACCAGCTTCTCTTTCAGTTGATCGACCCGGGCTTCGGGCACTAACGCCGGATCGCGATCGGCGCGGTCTAGCTCAATGAGGTAACGGCCGATACTCTCCTCGAGTTGTTGAATGCGCGCTTCAAGTTTACGGTCGGTGAAGTTCTTGTCACGATTGTTCACCGCTTTGAATTTGCTACCGTCAATGGCCACCATCGCATCAGAAAACAAGTTCAATCGCCGACACAGCAAAACGAATTCGCGGCAGACACTACGAATGGCGCGGCCCTGGTCTTTGCGAAAGTTGGCAATGGTCTTGTGGTCGGGTGTCAGCCGATTAAGGAGCCACATCAACTCGACATTGCGTTGCGTCTCGCGTTCTAGGCGACGGCTGGATTGGACGCGGTTGAGGTAACCGTAGATGTACAGCTTGAGCAAC
Organism: Gammaproteobacteria bacterium; assembly: GCA_043738965.1. GTDB lineage: Bacteria > Pseudomonadota > Gammaproteobacteria > CAIKBL01. Next base: position 1,675 of record JAYUEZ010000095.1, on the reverse strand, counting down.
GTGGACGGATGGTAGGCGGGTCGGCCGGTGGCTTCGGGCTGGGCGCTAGAAAAGCCTTGCTTCTCTAAACTCAATCCATCGACGAACACGTCGATGACTCGGACGGGATTATCCTCAGTGAGGTAGTCTTCAAGAGATTCGGGAAACAGGGTGCTTTGTGTTCTATTCACCCCTTCGATAAATCGCTTCATCTATTTCTCCTGCAACGCGATGAAGCTATTTTCCTACAAAATTATTTCGTCGTCGCGCCGCAGATGGATTTTTTTAAATCAACATTCTTTGATGACGTTTTTACACAACCTCGACCCAAAGCTGCCCGTCGCTCCCCGAGGAAAGCGGACATTCCCGGCGGTAGTACTCAGAGCCCCGGGCGCTACAATCGTAAGCGGTTACAACCGATCCAGCGGGCTGGTGACATGCCGTGTTACCTTCTAACACGTGGGTGTATATGATGGTCGTTTGCAGATTACGGTGCCCGAGCAAGAGTTGAATTGTCCGAATATCCGTCCCCGATGCGAGCAGTTGAGTTGCGAACGAATGGCGCAGCGTGTGAACCGTCGCGTGTTTCAAAATTCCCGCCTTCGCCACCGCCTGACGAAACGCGCGCTGGATTGTGGCAGGCGAAATGTGCCAACGGGCAAGACGCCCGCTTTGTCCCCAAGGTCGACATACCGAAGACGGAAACGCGAACTGCCAAGCGAGGGATTCGGACGCCTTCGGATATTTTCGTTCAAGGGCGCCGGGAAGCGGTGCAAGGCCAGCGCCACGCGCTCGGTCATCGGTATGTAATTGTGCAACTTGCAGCAGGTGCCCTTGCAATCCTGCTTGTAATCGGATGGGAAGCACAGTTGCGCGGTCTTTCCCGCCCTTGCCATCGCGAACGTTAATGGTCGAGGAGACAAAATCAATATCTTTTACCCGTAGCGTGCAACACTCCTCAACGCGCAGGCCCGAACCAAACATGACCTGTGCCATCAATGCCGTCATGCCAGACATCTGCGATAGCACGGCGGATACCTCGCTTGAGGCCATCACCACCGGAATTCGCTTGCGCTGCTGCACACGATTCAGGTTACCCATCTCGCCCAGTGGCGTAACGAGCACATCTCGATAGAGAAACACAATAGCGTTAAGCGCCTGGGTTTGCGTTGATGCGGCGACGTGGCGCTGAACGGCCAGGTGATTGAGAAACTGCGTAACCTCGGCCTCGCGCAGTTCGCGGGGATGCCGTTTCCCATGGAAGAAAATAAACTGCCGAATCCAATACCGATAGGCTTCTTCGGTGCGCGAACTCAAGTGCCGGCGTCGACAGACCGCATGGACTTGATCCATCAGGCAAGGCGGGGAACCGGGGCTAAAGTGAGGGGTTTGGCGAATTAGACATCATAAGTGTCGCTCCTAATTGAGGGTTAAATTCGTTACACTACATCAAAAGGCGCGATCTGTATTATCATTACATATGCGGATCCACTGCCAAACAGAATGCCAATGAATCAAATCGTTACAGTGAAACGACAAGTTTTTAGAATATTAATATACGGAACGACGGATCCGGTGAATAACTGTTAGGCGTCATACGCGAGCTGGCAACACCCTCAACGAATGCAGCGACGTGGCCGCCGCTACTACCAAATGCCACCCAATGACTCACGGGAGACTACGATGCCTGGCGATG
>JAYUEZ010000094.1:0-6791 GCA_043738965.1 Gammaproteobacteria bacterium | reverse complement strand
ACAAAACACGGAGAACTAAATCGGCATGACACAGACCAAACAAGCTATACCAGCAGCAAACAACGCCGTCATTGAAGTGGATGCCCTGATCATAGGGGCCGGAGTCTCTGGGCTGTACCAATTATATCGGCTCTTACAACTCGGGCTTTCAGTGCGTATTTTCGAAGCCGGTGGCGGGGTTGGTGGCACCTGGTACTGGAACCGCTATCCAGGCGCACGTTTCGATTCGGAGTCTTACAGCTATGCCTATAGCTTTTCGCAAGAGCTCCTGGAGGAATGGGACTGGACAGAGCATTACTCGGGTCAGCCCGAGAACGAACGGTATCTCAATTTTGTCGCCGATAAATTCAAGCTCAAACCGCACATCGAGTTCAACGCGCGCATCAAGTCCGCAGTCTACGATGAAGCGGCCAACCGCTGGGACGTTGAAACCACTACCGGACACCGTGCCCGCGCGCATTTTGTGATCTCCGCCGTCGGGATCCTCTCGGCGACCCATTTGCCCAATATTCCTGGCATCGATACTTTCAAGGGACAGTCGTTTCATACCTCGCGGTGGCCGCATGAGCGCGTCAATTTTGCCGGGAAGCGCGTCGGTATCATCGGCACCGGCGCCACTGCCGTCCAGCTGATTCCGGAAATTGCCAAAGACGTCGGACATCTGACCGTGTTCCAGCGCACGCCGAATTATTGCGCTCCGCTGCGAAATTCTAGAATCGACGCTGAAACTCAGAAGCATATAAAAGCGACTTATCCGCAAATCTTTCAGAAGTGTCGCGACACCTTCGCCGCGTTCATGCAGGATTTCGATCCGCGCCGCACTTTTGATCTCACCAAGGAAGAACGACACGCCTTTTACGAAGAGATCTGGTCGCAACCAGGCTTCACTAAATGGTTCGGCTGCTTCCACGACATCATGACCGACGAGCGGGCAAACGAAGACTACGCGGAATTCGTGCGCAACAAAATTCGCGCGCGCGTCACGGATCCCGTAATCGCCGAAAAGCTCGCGCCGAAGGATCATCCATTCGGGGCGCGGCGGATCCCGATGGAGACGGGTTACTACGAGGTTTACAACCAGCCCAACGTGAGCCTCGTTGATGTACGCGAAAGCCCGATTGAGCGCATCACACCAACTGGCGTAAGAACCGGCAACGCCGAGTACGAATTGGATATGCTCATCTATGCCACGGGGTTTGATGCGATAACGGGTGAGCTAACGCGAATGGATATTCGCGGCGTTGGCGGACGGACCCTCAAGGAGGCCTGGGCGGACGGACCACGTGCTTATTTAACGTTGCAGACGGCGGGCTTCCCGAACTTCTTTTTCAGCAATGGCGCGGTGTTTTGTAATTTCACGCGGTGTGCAGAAGTCGTCGCGGAATGGGTCAGTGAGTGTATCGGCTACATGCAGAACCGAAACTTCAAACGCATTGAAGCCGACCCAGCGGCCGAAGACGCGTGGAACACGCACGCCAATTCGCTGACCGAAGGCATGCTGTTTACCAAGACCGATTCGTGGTTCATGGGGACGAACGTGCCCGGCAAGAAGCGCACCTTCCTGTTCTACGCCGGCGGCGCGCCGGCCTTCCGAAATAAATGCGCGGACGTTGCGGCCAAAGGGTACGAGGGATTTGTCTTGTCGTGAGCGGCGGAAAATAGTGCCGGCTTAGGGAAGCTCTGCAAAAGGCAGCGCTCCCGCGGCACATGGAGGTACTCTGAAAAGTCCAGAATGGACTTCTTCAGAGTTTCCTTAGAAGTCGCGATCAATCAATAGCCGAGATCGCGCGCCGCGCGCTCCAGAACCACTGGCACAGACCACGCGGTGCGCGCGAGCCGAATGTCGTTGCTGCGACCACTCGCGTAGAGCCCCGACGCACTCATCCAAAAGGCGACCGAACGCATCGCGTACAGCGCGTTGTAATAGCGGCATCGGGCTTCATCGATCACAAATCCGGTCGCCGCTTCATAAGTACGGAAAAACACATCACGTTCGACCAGGTTGGACAGCAGTGGCGTCCCTTCACGATTGAGATCGCTCAACACATAGGCCACGTCGTACATCGGATCGCCCAATACCTGCAGTTCCCAGTCGAGCACGGCGGAGATGCGATCATCGTGAATCAGTAGATTGCCGGTTCGATAAGCACCGTGCACCAACGTCACGCGCTCGGTCGCGGGCATGTTGTCTTCCAGCCAGCAGATGAGATCAGTCAGGATTGGCTCAGGCTTCGGCGTCGACAGCGCGATGAGTTCACGCCACTTGGCAATCTCGCGACGTACAAAGTCGGTGCCAGGCGCTGGCACGCCCAGAAAATCGAGTCCTGCCGCGCGCCAGTCGAGCGTGTGCAGCGTCGCGAGCGTGGCGGTGAAACTGGCTGGCAGTTGACCACGCGTCGCCGCCGCGGCATAGAACGCGCGGCCCTCGCGCCCCCAAGGACTCGGGCAGGCGCCAGGCACTTTTTCCATGACCAGAAAGGGCGCGCCGAGAATTGCGACGTCGTGTTCAAACCAATACGGCTTCGGTGTGGGCAACGGGGTTTGTTCCAGGCATTTCAGCACCCGGAATTGCTGCTCAAGATCGGACAGATGCCGCAGCAGCGCGTTGCCGGGATCGCGCCGCAGGCAAAGTCCGAGGTGCTTAGGCTCACCCTCTTCGCTGTAATGGAGATCGAACAACCAGGTTTCATGTGACCAGCCGACTGCAATCCGTTGCACATCGCGTAACTCCAGATTGCTCGCCTGCGGCAGACGATGTTTAAGATAGTCGTGGATCCGCGGCTCGAGCGCGGCGGTGTCGTCGGTCGCTTTATTCACGACGCATAGGCCACGCGACGATTGATATCGGCGCGCAAGGTTTCCCGGATACGACCGAGGAGACGCGCAAAATTGACTGCGCTCAACGCCGCCCGCGCACCGTAAAGGGCTTCGATGAGACTGCACAGCGTGACTTGATCGCGGCGCTGGGCAAATTCGGCGAGCGTTCGGCGCAAATCCTCCGGAGCCTCAATTGTCTGTAGCTGATCATTCAGTTCCACGATCAGCGCCGTCAGTTCGGCCGCTTGATCGCGTTGATGTTGCGGCGCCAGCGCGAGCTGCTGACCAAGCTTCTGCAGGACCACACCAGCCATGAATGCTTGGGTCTTCGGATATTCGGCTTCGACGGCGGGACCGATGTCCTGCTTCAGGGTTTGGGCAATGCGTTGGAGTAAATCGCCTTCCGTCATCGTCATGATCCTTTGCTCGAGTGGTCCCGCACGGGTTGTAGGGTCCGCGCCATTTCCCGCAATTTGAATTTTTGAATTTTGCCGCTCGGCGTGCGCGGAAATTCAGCAATCACTTGCAGTTGTTCCGGCCAGTACTGTTTGATCAACTGAGCTCCCAGCAGATATTCAGTCATCGCGTCGAAGTCAAAGTGCGTGCCGGGCCGCAGGGTCACGAACGCGCAGCCGCGTTCACCGAGCCGCGGATCTGGCATCGCGACGATCGCCACATCCTGAATCGCCGGATGACGATAGAGCAGTTCCTCGACTTCAACGACCGGTATGTTCTCGCCACCGCGGATGATTAGGTCCTTCGAGCGTCCTGTGATGCGGACATACCCGGCGGCGTCCATGCGCGCATTGTCACCAGTCTCGAGCCAACCCTCGGCATCCAAGCCGTAGGCATCAGGTCGCTTCAAATAGCCAACAAAAGTGGTGGCACAACGCGCTTGTAAACGTCCTTCCACGCCCGACGGGACATGCTGTCCCGCTTGATCGACCACGCGCACCGCCTGATGCGGCAGCGCGCGGCCGTCAGTCTCAAAAACCTGCTCGGGCGGATCACCCGGATAGGTGGCGGTTGCGATCCCCATCTCCGTCATCCCCCATCCGCTCATCACGTAAAGATTCGGATGAGTGTCGCGCGCCTCATGGACCAACACCCGCGGAATTGGCGCGCCAGCACAGAGGAACAAGCGCAGGCTCGTGATGTCGAATTGTTGTACGCCCGGCGTGTGGACCAGATCGCGCAGAAACGGGGTCGAGCCCAACGTCACGGTACAGCGCTCGGCTTCGATGAGGCGCGCGGCCGTCACCGGTTCCCAGATATCCTGCAGAACACACTTGCCGCGGTTATAGATCGACAGAATGCAGGCGTACATGAAACCCGTTTGATGCGCGAGCGGGGAACCCATGTAAATGACATCCGCGTTCCGCAAACCGAACAGCTCCGTCGCCAGCAAGGCTTTGCACAGCAGCGTGTTGGCGGTATGCATAACCCCTTTGGGTTCACCCGTGGTGCCTGAGGTGTACATCACTTCGGTCACGTCATTGGGATCTGGGCGACGCGCGGCAAAAAGTGCCGTCGAATTCACTTCGGTTTCCCACGCGCGCGCCAGCATCAATGAATCGAAATCACAAGTGAGATCGGGACTACCCACTACCAGAATGTGCTGCAGATCCGGTAGCTTCTGCTTAAGTTTCGCTGCCATGCTGGGATAATCGAAGCCACGAAATTCACGCGGCACCAGCAACACACGTGCTTCGGTCAAGCTCAGCATGAACTCGAGTTCGCGCGCGCGGAAAATCGGCATGAGGGGATTGATCACCGCGCCGATCCTTACGCACGCCACATAGACCGCGGCGTAGTGCCACCAGTTCGGTAACTGCACCGCCACGACATCGCCACGCGCAACCCCGAGGGCGGCGAGCGCACACGCGATTCGAATCGAACGCTGTTGCAGCTCACGATAATTCAAACGGGTGCTAGTGCCGTCCATGCTGTTGTGATCGACCACGGCGAGCGCGTCCGGATTACGCTGTACCGCTGCATCCAGCAGGTCAGAAACCAGACGGTTCTGCCATAAGCCGCGCGCCGTCATCTCCGCCACCCGGTCCGCGGACAGCTGGGAGTCGAATTTCACTTATCGCTCGGGCGTTCGCGTCGTCTGAAGGCGAGCGTCACGCAGACCCTTCACGACGCATGCGCGCCCAACAATGGATGGGCCACATATCCTGATCTTCACCCCATGCGGTGACGCCATCGAGCTCCCAGCGGATCAAACTGTTCACATCAATGAACGTATGGCGATTGAGAATAATCCGGCTCACTGGGACGCCGCTCGCTGTGAGTTCGCGCCCTTCCACATCGCGGGCCGTCAGATCGATTCGCGTGATCCAACCGTGTTCGCGGTCCCGCAACACGGTGCGCTCGCCACTCGCGAGACTCACCGTTCTGCCGTCACGACGCAGAAAGCCATACGTCACCTGATCCACTTCGCCGCGGCCGCCAGTCACCGCCAGAAACCCGCTCGATCGGCCCACTGCGCCGGTGACATAGGCAGCCTGGTGTGGCCGATCTTCTGGACGCCGTCCCCAGGTCCGATCGCGCATTCCCACGCAGTCGATTTCGATTTTCTCACCATGCACGATGAGTTCGCCGGTAACCCGGCCAAACTGATCGAAGTGATGCGCGCTACCGAACGTCGAGCCGACGGCGGTCAACGGTTCCGGCGGCATCACGCCGTCGAAAATCAATTTGGCTTGCAGGCGATCGCCATCGGCATAACCCAGCGCGTAGCGTTTACAGGGTTCGAGCACCCGAATCGACACGCCGGTCGGGAGCGTGCAATCGGCGAGATCCAGGGTTGATGGCAATTCCAGCGCGGAATAGTTGGCGGAATACAGCGCTTCCCACGGCAGGTGGGCACGGTGATCCCAGATCCACGCGCCGCCGGCAATCGTTCCAATGTTCGGGCGTGCCATCGTATAAAACCAGCCACCGAGGCGACGTTCTGGATGATGAAACGAGAACCAGGCGGTCTCGGTGGCCCACCAGTCGTCGCCCATCTCGGCGAAGTGGAAATGATCGTCTTGTGCGGTGAAGCTTCGCTGGCTCATGCGCGTATTCTCTTTTGTTCAACGTTGGTGTACGAGTGGCAGGCCCGGCACCGGGCTCCGCGCGTGCACGACATAATCACTGGTGACACTGCCGATATAGAGGTCGCGCAGGTCAGCGCCACCCCAGCTGACATTGGTCGGATTGCGCAGCACGCGACCGTCGGGGTCCGACAACAGGGTGACGACCTCACCGGCCGGTGTAATCGCGATAATCTTGTTCGCCATCACCAAAGTCACCCACAGATTGCCCTCCTGATCGAATCCGCAACCGTCGGTGGCCCCGAGTTGATTGCGCAACGCCGGTGTCAACGGCCGCCGATCCTGCACGTCGCGATGCGACAGTCCCAGTCGCGGACCGTAGCGCGTGGGAGCGCCAAGCGAACCGTCGGCCAGCAGCGGCAGGCGTACTACATCGCACGTAGCGGTCTGACACACGAAGAGATTTTTCTCCTCGGCATCGAAGGCAATGCCATTCGCAAAACTGAAACCCTCGGCCATCACCGTCACTAGACCATCGAGTTCGTAGCGGTAGATAAAGCCGTCGGCCTGGCCGTTGAAAGCCGCGTCCACCGACCCCCAGGTTGAATGCGAACACCAGATCCGTCCTTTTGAATCCACCAGCGGATAGTTCGAGCCGAACAGTCGGCGGCCCGCAATCTCGCCACACAGCACCGTCACGTCGCCGGTACGCGGATCAAGCCGCTGCAGCGGACCAAAGCCGTCTTCGGGTCCCCCAAAATTGGCAATCACGAGCCGGCCTTCGAGATCCATGTTGATGCCGTTCGGCGCGCCACCGGCGTGCCCGATTCGCTCCAGTGCGCCGTCGGCGCGCACTCGGGCGCAGGCGCTTGTCTGATCGGACAACCAAACGCTGCCGTCGCGGCCCACCACCACGTCTTCTGGTCGCTT
>JAYUEZ010000093.1:0-6820 GCA_043738965.1 Gammaproteobacteria bacterium | reverse complement strand
GCGCGACGTTCGGTACCGATTCCGCAAGATTGAGAGGCGTAGCGATGAGTAAACCAATTGACAGTCTGGCGGCAAACGTCGCGCGCATTGAATCGGCGACCGGTACTCACGAATTCCCGATTCGATCCGGCACCATCGGCCCGAATGTTATTGAAATCTCCAAGTTATACAGCGAGACCGGTTATTTCACCTATGACCCCGGGTTCACCTCGACCGCGAGCTGCGAATCGAAAATCACTTACATCGATGGCGACGCGGGCATCCTGCTGTACCGTGGCTACCCCATCGATCAGCTGGCCGAGCGGAGCAATTTCCTCGAAATCGCCTACCTGCTGCTCACCGGCGAATTGCCGAGCAAGACTCAGTTCGACGAATTCGAACACGCCATCACGCGCCATACCATGGTGCACGAGCAATTACACCGCTTTTTTAGCGGCTTTCGCCGCGATGCGCACCCGATGGCGATCATGTGCGGCGTGGTCGGCGCGCTCTCGGCCTTCTACCACGACTCGACTGACATCAACGATCCGCACCAGCGCCTGGTCGCGAGTAGGCGCTTGATTGCGAAGATGCCAACGATCGCCGCGATGGCGTTCAAGTATTCGATTGGTCAACCCTTCGTCTACCCAGACAACGATCTCGACTACACCGCGAGCTTCCTCAAGATGTGCTTCGCGGTACCGACCGCGACCTACCGGGTCAATCCGATCCTGTCACGTGCGATGGATCGCATTTTCATCCTCCATGCTGACCACGAACAGAACGCCTCGACGTCGACCGTGCGCCTGGCGAGTTCGTCTGGCGCCAACCCGTTTGCCTGTATCGCTGCCGGCATCGCCTGCTTGTGGGGCCCCGCGCACGGTGGTGCGAACGAGGCTGCACTGAATATGCTGATCGAGATTGGCACTGCCGATCGTATTCCCGAATACGTCCGCAAAGCCAAGGACAAGAACGATCCGTTCCGCCTCATGGGCTTCGGGCACCGCGTGTACAAGAACTACGACCCGCGCGCGAAGGTCATGCAACAGACCTGCCACGAAGTCCTCGACGAGCTCGGCGTGAGGAACGAGCCGCTGCTCGAAGTCGCCATGGAGCTGGAGAAAATTGCGCTGTCGGACGAATATTTCATCGAGAAAAAGCTCTACCCCAACATCGATTTCTATTCCGGCATCACGCTCAAGGCCATGGGCTTCCCGACGACCATGTTTACCGCGCTGTTCGCGCTGGCACGTACTGTCGGCTGGGTCGCGCAATGGAACGAGATGATCGAAGATCCGAGCCAGCGCATCGGTCGTCCACGCCAGCTCTACATCGGCCACACCCAACGCGATTACGTGCCGCTTGCACAGCGCTGAGGGGTAACGCCGGTAGCTTATGACGCGCACTCTCCGCGGTCTGCTGGCCGCATTCGCATTCAGTACGGCGGTAACGCCGACCCCCGCGGCGCCGAGCCAGGCGAGTACCGCGGCGGCCGATTGTCCACGTGCGATGAGCATTGAGCAGGCAGCGATCCAGGCGGAAGCTGTCTGCCTGGTGCGCCAGTACGTGCAGATCGACACCACCAATCCGCCCGGTAACGAGTTGGCGGCCGCGCGCTTTCTGGCGGCCTTTCTACAACGCGAAGGTATCGAGGCGACTCTATTCGAAGCGGCGCCGGGACGCGCCAATCTCTATGCACGCCTGCACGGAGACGGCAGCCGCAAAGCCCTGATGTTGGTGCATCACATGGATGTGGTGCCGGCCAATCCCGAGGAATGGACGGCACCCCCCTTCGCAAGCCAGGTACGCGACGGCTATGTGTGGGGTCGCGGCACGCTCGACAATAAAGGGCCGGGCATCATGGAACTGCTGTCCTTCGTCATGCTTAAGCGGTTAGGCGTGCCACTCGCGCGGGACGTGGTGCTGCTCGCCGTGGCCGACGAGGAACAGGGTGGCGGCAAAGGTGCGCGCTATATGATGGCCGAACATTTCGACGTCTTGCGGGATGTCGAGTTTGCGTTGAATGAGGGCGGCGCCATGCTGCGGTTGGACGATGGGCACATGCTCTACGCCGTCGAATTTGCGCAGAAGGTGCCGCTGTGGCTGAAAATCACCGCGACGGGACCGGCCGGTCACGCTTCGATGCCGAAGCCCGAAGCGGCCACCCACCGCCTGGTGCGGGCGCTCTCTCGTCTCGAGCAGTTCGAATTTCCGTTGACCGTCGTGCCCGCGGTGCAACTGGTGTTCGACCAGCGGGCCGAGACCCTGGCGCCCGCCAAGCGCGCCGCCTATCGCGAACTCGCCAAGTCGCTAACGCAACCAGCCTTTCGCGCCGAATTTATCAAGGATCCACACAACGCGGTGATGGTGCGTAACAGTCTGGCCATCACCATGCTGACCGGCAGTGCCAAGGAAAACGTCTATCCGGCAGAGGCCTCCGCGGTGGTCGATCTGCGACTGTTACCCGGCCAGGACCCGCAGGCGGTCGTGGCCCAACTCGAGCGGGTGATGCACGAGCCCGAGGTGCGCGTGGAGCCGTTACTATCCTCGACTGCGCATTCCTCACCACTAGACACCGTGTTGTTCAAGGCCATCACGGCGTTGATTAAGCGGCACGATGCGGGAGCGCAGGTCACACCCAATTTCATCGCCGGCTTCACCGATTGCAACACGTTTCGAGCCAAGGGCATCACCTGCTATGGCTTCATGCCAATGCGTCTGCCGATGGCCGAAACCGAGCGGGTGCACGGCCGTGACGAACGGATTGCGATCGACGATCTGGCGCAGGCAACGGTTCTACTGCACGAACTGGTGCGTGATGTCGCGGGACGTTAAGCCGGGCAAGTCAGGCCCGTGTGAAAGTTGGACAAATGGCGCCGTCGTTTCGTTTGTTCGCTGACCCCTTTGAAGTTCAGCGGCCTAACTTTGGAACGTTCGAATTTGTAACCACCGTGGTCCCTCAAGTGGCTCGGGTCTGTGAATCAAAAATCCCTGCGCGAAATCGATACCCATCACGTCCAATTTCGTCAGGACGTCCTGTCGATCAACGACGATGTGGAACACTTCCGGCAGAAGTCGCCCCTGCGCTTCGGCTTTCGGCCAACCGGTCATGCGCTTGGCGACTGGGTTCCGCCACACCACCCGACCGGCGGCCGCGCCCGAGGATCCACACCCAGTGATTGTCGCGATGACGCATCCGACTTTCGCCATCGTAGCGCGCACTGCGGCCTGCGAAGTATTCTCCCATGATCTCGGCGGAGCGGGCATGGTCGTCGGGATGGAGGTGGTCCATCCATAGATCCATGCGCCGCAAGCTGAGCGCGATGCGCTCGGCCTTGCCCTGCGCTTTCTCCTGTTCCAGCGCATTGACCAGATCAACCGTCGAATAGAAGCGCGCCCGCTTCCGCTTGCCATGTCGAGTGATGCCCGAAACCCCGATGGCTGTGGCTAGGTGGGTCTTGCCCGTCCCCGGCGCGCCCACCAGCACGACGTTGTGCGCATCATCGGTAACGCCGCGCGCACGTCGCACCGCTTTCCTCGCGCGTGTGCTCAAGAACCCGCCTCTTCCCCCAGATACGGTTCCTAGCGAGGTGGCACTATCTCAGTTTTCGGCAGAATCACGGTCAACACACCGTCACGGTAGGCAACTTCGGCCTTTTCGCCATCGACGCCGTGAGGCAGAGGGATGCGGCGTTCGAAATGCCCGTACGCCCGCTCCATAAGGTGGTATCGACGGCCTTGCTGTACGGCCCCGGCGCGCTTTTCCCCGCGGATGCGCAGAACGTTTCCGTGAATGTCGGTAGCAAGGTCGTCCTCGTTCATGCCGGGAATCTCCATACGAATCACGACTGTTTGGGCGGTCTCCCAAGTTTCCGCCGCCAGCAAGCTCCAGTGCGGAAATTCGTGCAGCGATTCGTCTTTCCGCGCGCCATCATCGGGGCCGAAATAGGTTAGCGCTCCGCTGTTGCGCGCAAGCAGCTCCCGCCAGCCCTCCGTGAGGTTTTCCCGCAAGCGTCGGATGAAGTTTTTGAGGGCTCCCATGGCGTTCTCCCCGCTATCGAATGAAGAAGGCTTGTTGGGGCGCGAACGCTGCTTTTCAACGGGTTGGCACCGGTACGGCGATGTCGTTTTGCACTCATCTGGCCGAAGTGATTTTGATCCGCGAAGCCAATGCTTGCGACAGAAAGCCGTCACCTGTGTCTTGTCGGTGCCTTCGGGTCTGCAGCCAGCAGAACCGCAGTTCCCGACGCGTTCGGCACCATACCGCGAGCTCGAGTGAGGTTTGCACTGTTATCCCGCGAAGTCTTGAAGGGCCGTTGTAACCCCGAACGTCGCTTGCCGCGCGGGACGCATTTCGCTTTCAGACCCGAATCGTTCTGGGATTCCTCAAGTGATATCCGGAAGGAATTGAAATTCGTCGGACCTGCCCAAACAGTAGGCTACAGGAGGCGCCGCGGCACGAGTCGAGGCGCTTGGCTCAACAATCTTAAGGAGAAATATCATGCGTCAATTCGCATTCAAAACCCTCCCTGCCGCCCTGCTGAGCATGGGATTGTCTTTTTCGGTTCCAGGCTTTGCCGCCGATTCGGCGTTGCCGAGCACACCGCAAGCTCAATCCGAGCCTAGCAAAGTGATTCAGCCGCAGGTCGACAAACAAACTGCGGATGCGGCCGCTGAGAATCGCAAGCAACTGCTTGCCGAAGCGACTGCTGCGATTGCTGAAACGGAAAAGGCGCTCAAGGCGCTGGAAGACAAGAAGAAGGACGAGGCGCTGAAGGCTCTCGCCGAGGTCACCGGCAAACTCGAACTCATCGTCGCGCGTGATCCCAAGCTTGCGCTAGCGCCCGTCCACATGGAAGTCGTGAGCTACGACTTATTCGCGAGCCCTGACACGATCAAGGCGGTGATCAAGGAAGCCAGGAAAGCTATTGAGAGCGGGGAAATACAGAAGGCCCGTCCGCTGGTCGCCGCTCTAGCGAGCGAGCTCCAGTTCCGTACCACGAACATTCCGCTGGCGACCTATCCGGTAGCGATCAAGGCCATCACGCCGCTCATTGACGCGGGCAAGATCGACGAGGCCAAGGCGAAATTGCAAGCTGCGCTCAATACCCAGGTGATTACCACCGACGTAATTCCGTTGCCCAAGCTGAGAGCGGAAAACCTGGTCAAGGAAGCGCAAATCTTAGCGGAGAAAAAGGACCGTACTAAGGATGAGAACGACAAGCTCGCGACGCATCTCAAGTCAGCGCGCGAGCAATTGCAAATGGCCGAAGAGTTGGGTTATGGAAAAAAGAAGGACTACAAACCCATGTACGAGCAGCTGGACGGAATCGAGAAGGCGTCCGCCGGCGGCAAGAGTGGCACCGGTTGGTTTGACAAGATTAAGAAGCAAGTATCCGGCTTGTTTTGACCCCATAAGTGGCGCGGCGGGATGACCCTGAATCAAGGTATTGAAATTTGCCGGACCTGCCCAGAAATAGGCTATCAGATGCGCCGCGGCGTGAGTCGGGGCGCTTGGCTCAATCTGAATATCAAGGAGTGCGTTATGTACCAATCCCTGTTTCCCCGCGACGTATTTGCCGACCTGGATCGCCTGCAGCGCGAGATGCAGGAGGCTTTCGACCTGTCGCCCAACATCCGCGGCTTCGGTCGCGGCGGCTTTCCCGCACTGAACGTAGGCGGCACGCCGCAATCCGTGGAGATCTATGCCTTTGCCCCGGGGCTCGATCCCGCGACCATGGAAGTTGGTCTGGACCGGGGTGTGCTGACCATTGCCGGCGAGCGGCAGGCAAACCTGCCCGCCGAAGACGATGACAAAGCCGCCGTGCATATCAATGAGCGTTTCGGCGGTCGGTTCCGGCGCGTGGTGAGCCTGTCCGACGACGTCGATCCCAACGCCGTCTCCGCCGACTACCGCGACGGTGTGCTGCACGTCAGCATCAAGCGCCGCGAATCGGCCCAGCCACGCCGCATCACTGTCCAATGACCAAGGAGGACCGATCATGAACGATACAACCGTAGTCACGAGGAACGAGCAGGCTTCGCGAACCGACTCAGCGAAGCGCACCAACGCGGCAGCGCGGAGCAATGCGGCACTGATGCCGCCGGTGGACGTGATCGAAGACAGCAGCGGCATTACGTTGCGTGCCGATCTGCCGGGCGTACCCAAGGAAAAGCTCATCCTGCAGGCGGAGGGCGACACGCTAACGATCGAAGGCGAGGTGAGCTTTCCCATGCCGGAGACCATGGAGGCTAGCTACGCGGAGGTCAGCGTACCCCGCTTCCGGCGCGTGTTCACGTTATCCAAGGAGCTGGAGACCGGCAAAGTGTCCGCTGAGTTCAAACATGGCGTGCTGAGCCTGCGCATTCCCAAGGCGGAACATGCCCAGCCGCGCCGGATCGACATTAACGGTAGCTAAGGCGAGCCGCCGCCCCTCCGCGTGGGGGGCGGCGGCTCTTTTATCCGGAGGTGCAACATGAGTCTGGAGAAAGTGGAAGGAATCAAGCAAGGCTTCAATTCACTGTGGGAATCCGTGGCGGACGGCTGGCAAAGGATTCGCCAATCCGCGGCCGGAGCCCTCACGCGGTTCAAGCCGGGCGAGCACGCGGACGTGCCGGCGAAAGGGGAAGTGGACGACGACTTCTACCTGCTCTCGCACAGCTGGTCGATGCTCGGTGGCGACGTGTTCGAGGACGAACGGCGCCTGGTGGTGCGGCTGGAAGTGCCGGGCATGGACAAGGACGCGTTCGACATCGAGGTGCTGGAAGATGCGCTCGTGGTGAGCGGCGAGAAACGCTTCGAGCGCGAGAACACCGAAGGGCGCTATCGGATTCTGCAATG
>JAYUEZ010000092.1:0-2587 GCA_043738965.1 Gammaproteobacteria bacterium | reverse complement strand
GATAGCGCCGCACGCGGAACAGCGACGAGCCGGCCAGGGATGGCAGGCTCGGAAGAGCGGAGCGCACACCCAACAACCGACCTAAGCCGCGAGTCTTAACCGCTTTTATTTAACAACTCGCAATCCACTACCGATTAAGGAGACCGTGCTAATCGCTGATCGCGACCGGCACTCGCTGACGCCCGAATTGGCGTGCCAATTCAAAATGCTCGAAGCAGCCGACGAGCGGCGCGTGGCAAGTGGGGCAGGTGCCATCGTCGTTTAATCGATACTCATCGATTTGATACCAATCGCGAATGATGAGCGCCGTTGCGCACTGCGCGCAGAAGGTTGTATCGCCGTCACGATGGTGCACATTGCCGGTGTACACGTGGTGGAGTCCTGCGTCGCGTGCGATCTCGCGCGCACGTAGCAAGGTGGCGGGCGGCGTCGGCGCGATCTCGGTCATACGAAAATCCGGGTGGAAGGCCGAAAAGTGCAGCGGCACCTCCGGTCCTAATTCGCGCCCCACCCAGGCGCTCAGGGCGGCCAATTCGGCGTCGCTGTCGTTTTTGCCGGGGATCAATAGCGTCGTGATTTCAAGCCACACCGGCGTGTAGTGATACAAATACACCAGCGTGTCGAGCACTGGTTGGAGATGCGCGCCGGTGATTTTGAAATAGAAATTTTCGGTGAATGCTTTCAAATCTACATTCGCCGCGTCCATCTTGGCGAAGAATTCGCGCCGCGGTTCGGCGCGAATATAGCCGGCGGTGACTGCCACGGTTTTTAGTCCTCGCGCATGACACGCATCGGCGACGTCCATCGCGTACTCAGCGAAGATCACCGGATCGTTATACGTAAACGCCACGCTCTTACAACCGAGGTCCGCCGCCGTGTTCGCGATCGCGGTCGGCGACGCCGATTCGAGTAAACGATCCATGTCACGCGATTTACTGATGTCCCAGTTCTGGCAAAACTTGCAGGCGAGATTGCAGCCTGCGGTGCCGAAGGACAGCACGCTGGTGCCCGGGTAGAAATGCGCGAGTGGCTTTTTCTCAATAGGGTCGATGCAGAAACCGGAGGATCGTCCATAGGTGGCGAGCACCATGCCGTCATCGACCCGCTGGCGTACAAAGCACGCGCCACGCTGCCCGGCATGTAACCGGCAATCGCGCGGACACAGGTCACATTGGATCCGCCCATCATCGAGCGCGTGCCAATAGCGTGCGGGATAGGAAGATTCAACGTTCACGATTCGCACCATTTCTTGACTGTATAGCACGCGAGTCTTACTTCGTCCGACCAGAAATCAGCCGCAAACCCGGCCTTTTGTTTTAGGTGCGCCATGAACGCTGGCGGAGTTGTTAGTTGCGCCCAGACCTGGGGTAGGAACGTGGCGCGTCGCCCTGCGCATTCGAAAATCACCCCGTCGATTGCGGGACGCAACTGACGCACGGCGTCCGCTTCACTCGTAAATGTTAGCGGCGCCGGCGACGACAATTCCGAGACTTCAATTTTTATTCGCGAAAACACCTCTCTGGTGAGCGGTGAAAACCGCGGATCGCGAAACGCGGCTGCGCGTGCATTTTCCTCCACGTCGCGTTTGATCGAACGCGACGCTTCGAGCGTTCCCATACAACCGCGCAATCGCCCTTCAAGCGTTAGCGTGACGAAGCTTGCGCCCGGCTCGGCAAGCCACAGCGCATCCGGCGTGCAGGGTTTGCCCTCGGTGAAATCATTGGCGATGGCGGTGCGGGCCACGCCGAGCAGGACCTGGTCGCGTGATTCGGCCGGCGCGTTGAAGGCAAACGCCGCGTAGCCGACAACCCGCGTGCGCGCTCCCGCGGTGTCGCCCGAATTTCGCAGGTCGAGTAATTCTGGGATGAGATGGTGGCGCCTTGCCGCCAATAGCAGGCCATTAATGGGCATCGCACCACAGGCCTGTTCGTGCGTGATGCTGCTCTGGCCATGCAGAATCTTATCCGCGGTCACTCGATCGACGGCTTGCGCTTCGGCGTACGGAAGATAATGCGACAGATCAGAACTAACGACGATTAACGTTTCCGTGCTGCCCCACACTCGTTCCAACACATCCGCGACCTCCTCGGCGCTCGCGTCACCGACCACCAGGGGAAGGATCTCAAAGTGATCCAGCATCGTTTGCAGAAAGGGTAGTTGCACTTCCAACGCATGTTCCGGCGCGTGCGCGTCGTCGTCGACTGTCACTTGGGAAAGCGCTAGAAGCGCATGAGCGCCGGCGCGGTCAACCGCCACGGCGCCAAGTGGCGTTACGAATTCACTGGCGGACGACACGGCCATTCCGGGCACGTAAACCCGATGCGCGGGGCCGAGCAACACCACCCGAGTAATTTGCCCGCGCGCGCCGCGCAGGCGCTGATAGGCTGCGGCGGCGGTCGCACCGGAATAAACATATCCCGCGTGTGGGACGATGAGGGCCTTAGGAATAGCGCGTTCGTCGGTCGGCGGCGATTCAGCAAATAGCTTCTGAAGTTCACCTCCGAGTGTCTGCGCTTCTCCGGCGTAAAAAAGGCCGGCCACGGCCGCCGCGCGACGCTCGATCATATTGCCTCCTTACTTCGCGACT
>JAYUEZ010000091.1:0-6838 GCA_043738965.1 Gammaproteobacteria bacterium | reverse complement strand
GGAATCGGTCCTGAGAACGCAAGGCCCGGAGCGCGCCCGCTACCTGCTCGAACAGATACTGGCCCGCGCGTCCAAGCACGGCCTCAAATCCGCGACCGGAGTGACGACCGCCTACGTCAACAGCATCGCAAAAGAGGATGAGGTTCCCTTCCCCGGCAACCGCGAACTCGAACGGAAGATCAAGAGCATCATCCGCTGGAACGCCCTCGCGATGGTCGCCAAGGCCAATAAGACCACCAACGTCGGCGGCCACATCGCCACCTTCGCCTCTGCCGCCACGCTCTACGAAATCGGCTTCAACCACTTCTTCAAGGGCCGGAATTCCGGCAGCAACGGCGACGTGATCTACTTCCAGGGGCACGCGAGCCCCGGCATGTACGCTCGCGCCTACGTGGAAGGACGATTGACCGACGGCCAACTCGACAATTTCCGACAAGAACTGCAGCCCGGCGGCGGCCTTTCCAGCTATCCGCATCCGTGGTTGATGCCCGATTTCTGGCAGTTTCCAACGGTCTCGATGGGCCTCGGCCCGATCATGGCCATCTATCAAGCGCGCTTCATGCGCTACTTGCATCATCGCGGCATGACCAATGCCGACGGCCGCAAGGTCTGGGCGTTCATGGGCGATGGCGAAATGGATGAGCCCGAATCCTTCGGTGCGGCCGCGCTCGCCGCTCGCGAGAAACTCGATAATCTGATTTTCGTCATCAACTGTAATTTGCAACGCCTCGATGGACCGGTGCGCGGCAACGGCAAGATCATTCAAGAACTAGAATCAGATTTTCGTGGCGCGGGTTGGAATGTCATCAAGGTGATTTGGGGCGCGGCGTGGGATCCGCTGCTCGCGCGCGACACCAAGGGCACCTTGCTCAAGCGCATGGAGGAAGTGGTCGACGGCGAATATCAAGCGATGAAAGCGGTCAATGGCGCGTATGTACGCGAACACTTCTTTGGCAAATATCCAGAGTTAAAACAACTCGTCGCCAGTATGAGCGACGAAGATATCTGGCGACTCAATCGCGGCGGTCATGATCCCCACAAAGTGTTTGCCGCCTACGCCTCGGCCATGACGCATACCGGGCAGCCGACCGTCATTTTGTGCAAGACCGTCAAGGGCTACGGCATGGGCGAAGCCGGCGAAGGCAAGATGATCACGCATCAACAGAAAAAGATGGGTGAGGCGTCGCTGAAACATTTTCGCGATCGTTTCAACATTCCGGTGTCGGACGCCGATCTGGCCTCGGCGCCGTTCTATCGACCGCCGGAAGACAGCCCGGAAATGAAATATTTGCGCGAGCGGACCGCGGCCCTCGGCGGCTTTCTCCCGCGTCGCCGCCCGCGCGTCGACCAGGCGCTTAAGATCCCGGACTTAAGCCTCTTCGACACGATGTTGAAAGGCACCGATGAGCGCGACATCTCGACCACCATGGCGTTTGTGCGCATCCTCGCGGCCCTCACCCGCGATAAGACACTCGGGCCGCGCATCGTCCCCATCGTCCCCGACGAAGCGCGCACTTTCGGCATGGAAGGCATGTTTCGCCAACTCGGCATTTACTCCTCGGTCGGCCAGCTCTACGAACCCGTCGATCACGACGAATTGATGTATTACCGCGAAGACATCAAAGGACAGATCCTCGAAGAAGGCATCAATGAAGCTGGCGGCATGTGCTCGTGGATTGCGGCCGCGACGGCGTATTCCAATCACAACCTGCAAATGATCCCGTTCTTCATTTTCTATTCGATGTTCGGCTTTCAGCGCGTGGGCGACCTGGCGTGGGCGGCGGGCGATATGCAGGCGCGAGGCTTCTTGCTGGGCGGCACTTCCGGGCGCACGACACTGGCCGGCGAGGGCCTGCAACATCAAGATGGCCATAGTCACTTGCAGGCGGCGACGATCCCGAATTGCCGCAGCTACGATCCAACCTTTGCCTATGAACTAGCGGTGATCATTCACGATGGTTTGAAACGCATGATCGAGCAGCAGGAGAACTGCTTCTACTACATCACGGTGATGAACGAGAACTATGTGCATCCCGCGCTACCGGCCGGAGTGGAAGACGGCATCGTTAAGGGCATGTACGCCTTGCAGCGGACTGCCATTGCCGTGATCAACTTGCTCGGCTCGGGCGCCATTTTGCGCGAAGTGATCGCCGCCGCCGAACTCCTCAAAGCAGACTTCGGGGTTGTGGCAAATATCTGGAGTGTCACCAGCTTCAATGAACTACGCCGCGATGGCCTCGACTGTGAACGCTGGAATCTGCTGCATCCGGAAGCACCGCCGCGCGAATCGTACGTCGCGCGATGCCTGAACACCGCGCCGTTGCCAGTGGTCGCCGCCACCGATTATTTGAAAGCCTATGCCGATCAAATCCGCGAATTCGTGCCCACCCGCTTCCGCGTACTCGGCACCGATGGCTTCGGCCGCTCGGACTCGCGCGCCAAATTGCGTGAATTCTTCGAAGTGAATCGGTTTTATATCGTGCTGGCGGCGCTCAAGACGCTGGCTGACGAAGGTAAAATTGCGTCTGCTCGCGTCAGCGAGGCCATCAAAAAATATGGCATTAATCCCGAGAAGCCAAATCCGGCGACTGTATGAATACAACCTCCAATCTGCAGATTGAAGTGCCTGATATCGGCGATTTCGAAGCTGTCGATGTCATCGATATATTGGTGAAAGTCGGCGACATCGTTAAGCCCGAGGATCCCCTGGTTACGTTGGAAAGCGACAAAGCGACGATGGATATTCCGGCGCCCAAGGCGGGTCGGGTGCTCGCCATCCTGGTCAAGATCGGTGACAAGGTGTCGCAGGGTGCGCCGATTATCGAGATCGAGGGGGAGGCTGCAAGCGCACCCGCTCCACCGCCGCCCGCAACCCCCAGCACGGCATCGTCAAAGGCTCCGCCGAGCACGGCGTCGGCACCGCGAGCAACGCTTGAAACCCAGAAATATGACTTCGTCTCGCCCGATCCCGGACCGCGTGTCGACACGCCACCGGCCTCGAGCAACGATCTGTTGCACAGTGGCGTGCGCGTGTACGCAAGCCCAGCGATGCGCAAGTTCGCGCGCGAATTGGGCGTCGACTTGACGCAGGTAAAAGGCGGCGGACGCAAAGCGCGGGTCGTTAAAGAAGATATCGCCGCTTATGTCAAACAAGCGCTGCAGCAACGAGCGGCGCCAGTGCCGACTGGTTTTGCCATGCCATCGGCGCCAGTCATCGATTTCGCCAAATTCGGCGCGATCGAAGCCCAGCCCTTAAGCAAGATCAGACGCCTCACCGGCCAGAATCTGCACCGCGCGTGGATCACGATCCCGCACGTGACGCAATTCGATGAAGCCGATATCACCGACCTTGAAGCCTTCCGCCAATCAAAACTCGACGAGGCCGAACAGCACGGCACGAAACTGACGCTGGTCGCGTTCTTGTTGAAGGCGGTCGTGGCGATCTTGCAAAAATATCCGGACTTCAACACCTCGCTCAATCCCGACGGCGAATCGCTCATCTATAAAAAGTATTTTCATGTCGGCATGGCGGTGAATACCGAGCGCGGGCTATTGGTGCCGGTGGTTCGCGATGTGAATAAGAAAGGGCTGTACGATCTCGCGCGCGAGATCCGGGCACTAAGCCTGAAAGCTCGCGATGGCAAGCTCACCCCTGCCGAAATGCAGGGCGGCTGTTTTACCGTGTCAAGCCTGGGTGGGATCAGCGGCACGGGCTTTACGCCGATTATTAATCCGCCTGAAGTAGCTATTCTTGGGATCTCACCAGCCGCCATGAAACCCGTTTACGAGAATGGGGCCTTCGTGCCACGGCTGCTGCTGCCGTGCTCGCTGTCGTACGATCATCGGGTAATCGATGGGGTCGCCGCGGCGGAGTTCACGCGGCATCTCAAAATGGTCTTGAGCGATATTCGACATTTACTCCTCTAGGGCACATGGCAATCGCCCCTCCGCAAGCGCGGTTCTCAATTTGTCTGATCGAAGACGCAGCCAGCCGCCTGCTATTTTTAAAGCGTGCACCAGATCGCGCGTTGGGACCGAATCTCTGGGGATTCCCGGCCGGTCACATCGAGGCGACCGAAACGCCACATGCCTGCGCGTTGCGCGAAATGCGCGAAGAGATTGGCGCCGAGCATGCGCTCGCCTTGCGCCATACGCTCGGTCCAATTCGTGACTCGTTCTACGGCGGCGTCTACGAAATTCATCTGTTTCACTGGCGCTGGCTGGGAGGCGCCATAACCCTCAACGCCGAACACACGAATTTCGCATGGCATACGGTCGAGGAAATCGCGCTACTTGAATTCATGGATGGCATTGAAGAGGACATCGCGCTCCTCGACATTTGGCCGCGCGCCAAGCTCAACCAAAACAAACTCCCGCCGCATTTGCGCGTGCCATGAATTCGGTGGCGCTCGCCTACGATGAAGTCGGCGCCGGTGAAGCCCTGCTCATCTTGCATGGCTTGTTCGGCTCGGCACGCAATTGGCAGTCGTACGCGAAGGAACTAGGCACGCGCTATCGAGTGATCACCGCGGATCTCCGGAATCACGGCCGCTCACCGCATACCGCGCAGCACGATTACACCGCGCTCGCCGCGGATATTGAGGCGCTGCTCGATCGACTTGACATCGGTCAGGCCGCCCTGCTCGGCCATAGCATGGGCGGCAAAGCGGCGATGACGTTCGCCCTCAACGCGCCCCAGCGGGTATCGAAATTAATCGTGGTCGATATCGCACCCGTGGCCTATGCTGATCAACACACGCCAATGATCGACGCGATGCTCGCGTTACCGTTGAACGAAATCAAACGCCGACAAGATGCCGATCGTTTACTTGTCCCTGCAATAACAGACTCCTCAATTCGAGCGTTTCTCTTGCAGAACCTGAGCCTTACGGAGCATGGTGCGGAGTGGCGCTTGAACCTCCCCACCCTGCGGCGCGAAATGCCGAAGCTCATCGGTGCGCCGCCGGTCACGATCGATCAGTCGTATCCGGCGTCAACCCATTTCATTCGTGGCACGAACTCCGATCGCGTACTGCCCATTCATCACCAGCAGATCGCGCGACACTTCCCCAATTTCATAATCCAAACGGTCGCCAACGCTGGACATTGGCCGCATGCGGAAGCCCCCGCGAACTTTAGAGTAGCACTCGACGCGGCGTTGCAGCCGTGATTACCCGCGGGCACAATGCGCCCTCCTCGCAACTCTCGATCGACACCAAATCATGACTAAAATGTCTGTAAAAAAAGTAGTGCTCGCGTATTCCGGTGGGCTCGATACCTCGGTGATCCTCAAGTGGCTCCAGGAGACCTACGGCTGCGAAATCGTGACCTTCACTGCTGATATCGGCCAAGGCGAGGAATTGGAGCCCGCTCGGCGCAAGGCCGAATTGCTCGGCGTGCGCGAAATCTTCATTGACGATCTGCGTGAGGAATTCGTGCGCGAGTTTGTGTTTCCGATGTTTCGCGCCAACACCCTTTACGAAGGTGAATACCTGCTCGGCACGTCGATTGCGCGCCCGTTGATCGCGAAACGCTTGGTTGAAATTGCGCGCATGACGGGCGCTGACGCGATTTCGCATGGCGCGACGGGCAAAGGCAACGACCAGGTCCGCTTCGAACTGGGCGCCTATGCGTTGCAGCCGGATATCCGCGTCATCGCACCCTGGCGTGAATGGGACTTGACCTCGCGCGAAACCTTGCTCGCTTATGCAAAAAAGCACGCGATCCCGATTGAATACCAGGCGGGTAAAAAATCGCCTTATTCGATGGACGCCAATCTGCTGCACATTTCCTATGAGGGTGGCGTGTTAGAAGATCCATGGACGCCAGCGGAAGACTCAATGTGGCGCTGGTCCGTCGCGCCGGAAGCGGCACCGGACAAAGTTACCGTGATCGATCTCGACTTCGAGCGAGGTGACCTGGTCGCTATTGACAACCAACGCGCGTCGCCCGCGACTTTACTCGCCGATCTGAATCGTATCGGCGGCGCCAACGGCATTGGGCGGTTGGACCTGGTTGAAAATCGCTATGTGGGCATGAAGTCGCGCGGCTGTTATGAAACGCCGGGTGGAACGATTCTGCTCAAGGCGCATCGTGCCATCGAATCGATCACGCTCGACCGCGAAGTCGCTCACCTCAAGGATGATCTGATGCCGCGCTACGCGGCCTTGATCTACAACGGTTATTGGTGGAGTCCAGAGCGCCTGATGCTACAGAAGATGATCGATGAGTCCCAAGCTCGCGTGAATGGCGGCGTGCGGCTCAAGCTATACAAAGGAAATGTGACCGTGGTGGGCCGAAAATCCGCCCGCGACAGCCTGTTCAACACCAAGCTCGCCACCTTTGAAGACGATGCCGGGAGCTACAACCAAGCGGATGCCGGCGGATTTATCCGACTGAATGCCCTGCGAATGCGCGTCGCTGCGCGCCGCGAACCCTGATCCCAGGCCAACCAACGCGCTAACAGAAATTCACAGTCGCCGGCCCAAAGTGTGACGGGCATCACGTTTGGTCGGCCATCACTGTGACTCCAGTCACACTGCGCGTCGCTTGTTTTCCGAACGCTGCGACTACTATCCCTACCGTGGGTGGTGCGAATTAGTCGCGCCAACCCCGCACCCAATAAAAATATTCGCGGTTCACGCGTGCGGGCTTCAGGCCCTAGGACAAGGTCGGCAGTTCAACCGAGAGGGATCTAACGCATGATGAAGGAAGCACGTCTACTTACTGCCGAGTTGCCGCGGTTGGTCGCGAAGACCACCCAGGCGACCCGACCACCAGCTAGTGACTACCTGACTTGGGTCGGGCGCATGGCCGCCAATCACTGGTTGTTGATCAA
>JAYUEZ010000090.1:0-18166 GCA_043738965.1 Gammaproteobacteria bacterium | reverse complement strand
TTGAGTGGAACGAGTTTCGCGAAGTGGTGACGGTGTTCACGCGCATGCTGGATAACGTGGTGGAAGTAAACGGCCTGCCACTCGCGCAACAACGCGCCGAACTACTGCGCAAGCGTCGCCACGGAATGGGTTTCTTGGGGCTTGGATCGGCGCTGGCAATGTTGAAGATTGCGTATGGTTCGGAGGCTGCCATCAAATTCACGGGTGACGTGAGTCGTGAGCTAGCGCTGTGCGGTTGGCATGCCGCGCTCGCCCTCGCCGAAGAAAAAGGTCCGGCCCCGATCATGGAGGAACTATTTACGCTGACACGACGCCATTTCGACGATCGCCCGGAACTCGCAAGAGATGGCTATCAAGTGGGCGATCAAGTGCCAGGAAGGATTTTGCACGCGCGCTACAGTCGTTACCTCCAACAAATCGCAAGTGTCGAGCCCGCCTTGGTTGAGCGTTTAGCGACGGTGGGGGGACGCTTTACCCATCACAGCTCGGTCGCGCCGACCGGCACCATCGCGCTTAGCTTTGGGAATAACGTGAGCAATGGCATTGAGCCGAGTTTTGCGCATCACTATATTCGCAACGTGATCGAGGCCGGTCACAAAACCAAGGAAGCGGTGGATGTGTGGGCCTTTGAAGTCTTGGCGTATCGTGAATTCCTGCGCGGCAAGGGCCTCACCGCTGACGAAGCGGCGCACACGGCGTTACCCGATTATTTTGTAACAACTCATGACATCGCGCCGCGACAACACGTGGATATGCAAGCCGCGGCGCAAACATGGATTGATTCGTCCATTTCTAAAACGATTAATTGCCCGAGCGATATTAGTTACGACGCATTCAAGGATATCTATCGCTACGCTTACGAGAAGGGTTTAAAGGGCTGCACGACCTTTCGCTATAACCCGAGCGCGTTTCAGGGGGTGCTGGTGAAGACCACCGACCGCGCGCAAACGCGCTACCGCTTCACGCTCGCCGATGGTTCAACCGTCGACGCGACGGGCGATGAAGCGATCGATTATGAAGGCGAGCAGCATACCGCCGCCAATTTGTATGACGCATTGAAAGAAGGCTATTACGGGACGTTTTAGCGATGACGATTAAGATTGATCAGAAAATTACCGGGGTTGAAGTGATTGCGGAGCCATCGCGCGCGCCAGCTGCCGAAATCATTCAAATGCACGAAAAGGTCGAGCGACCCGAGACCTTATTGGGTGCGACTTACAAACTAAAGACGCCACTGTCTGAACACGCGCTCTATGTGACGATCAATGACATCGTGTTGAATGCCGGGACCGCGCACGAACATCGCCGGCCGTTCGAAGTGTTTATTAACTCGAAAAACATGGATCACTTTCAGTGGATTGTCGCGCTCACGCGCATTGTCTCCGCGGTATTTCGCAAAGGCGGTGATGTCACTTTTCTGGTCAACGAACTGCGCAGTGTGTTCGATCCGCGCGGCGGATATTTCAAGAAAGGCGGTCGCTACATGCCGTCGCTGGTCGCCGAAATTGGCGATGTGATCGAATTCCACCTGCGTGCGCTCGGCATGATCGACACCGGTCAAGACGCCGAACGCGAAGCGCATATCGCCGCCACCCGCGCCCACTATGCAAGCGCGCACGGCAATCCCATTGAAGCCGATGGCTTCCCCACCACCGCCACACTCTGCATGCATTGCCATACCAAAGCCGTAGTAGCGCTAGAAAATTGTTTAACGTGCCTAAACTGCGGCGAATCCAAATGCGGCTAACCACCAACATGATTTTAGCCACCCCGTAGGGCGGAAAAGCGCAGCGCCTTCCGCCATAACCATTCGGAATTTCAATTTCGCTCTCCAGCTATTAGGGACTGATCTGCGTCAGACGCCCAATCATGCGCGCAAGTCTCCGCTACCACAAAGTTTGGAAACGACGAATACGGCCAATCACACACCCGTGCGACTTGTCCGTGTTTCACCGGATTGAAATGCACGTAATCAACATGGCGCGAATAATCCAATTCGTCGCGAATCGTGTGTTCCCAATAACGCCTCTGCCAGAGCCCTTTTTCTTCTTTGGCAAGACGCACCGCGGACAGAGACTCCGTTCTTGGTATGGATTTCGCGAAGCTGATTTTGATGGCGTTCCAGCGCGAGGGATAATCGACGTCACCCGGTGGGAGCGTCCAAATGCAATGCATGTGATCGGGCAACACTACCCAGCAATCGGTATGAAAGGGTCGCGCCGTTCGCACTTTACGTATGGCCGCGCGTAAGGCGGCAATCTCGTCGACGAGTAGGCGACTGGTGCGGTTGAGGAGGTTGACAGTGAAGAAATAGGTCCCGCCGGGGACGCGACTTCTGCGGTAGTTGGGCATGGATCCTCCTTGATCCTAGGCTAGATTTTTTGGCGGAAGGCGCTGCGCTTTTCCGCCCTACGGGCTTCTGTCCAAAAATCTATAGTCGACTATATTCTGATTGCTGCATACATCCGATAAGTGCACGAGCAGGGCGTGTTACATAATCGAGATTATTGCCGGCATCGATAGTTTGGTGCGTGACGCTTACCGTAGATTTCCTTTTCGATGCTTAACGGCCCCGTTCAGCGGCCGGCCACTGACGCATCAGCACGCGGGCGCGCATGACTTGTTTGTGCACTGCTTTCTTCGCCCGCGGCCAAGCAATCTATCGTTCCCGGACCGCTGCAACGGATTGTTATGTGACCCTTGTATATATGTCAAATCTGACATATGCTATCCGCCGTGAGCCCGAAAGACAAGCCCCTTGTCTGGTTGTATGGTGAGGTCAAGAGCCCACCTTTGTCCAAAGACGCACGACTTGAGACAGGGTTTTTGTTAAGACGCCTGCAACGCGGGGATTCCCTCTTGCTGCCGGCGTCGAGACCGATGCCTAGTGTGGGTCCGCACTGCCGTGAGCTGCGGATCAATGACTCGGCGGCAAACTGGCGGCTGATGTATCGCATTGATGCAGACGCCATCGTAATTATGGAAGTCTTCGCCAAGAAGACATCGGCGACGCCCAAGGCCGTCATTGAGACCTGCCGCAGGCGCCTGAAGGAGTATGACCATGCGGGTAAGTAAGCGAAAGAAGCTGGCCGCGAAGGGTTGGGTCACCGGAAATGCCAAGGACTTTCTGGGGCTCAGCGCAGAGGAAGAGGCGTTCATTGATCTTCGCCTCAAGCTTGCCGATGGCCTCAAAGTTCGGCGCCAATCACGCGGCGTAACTCAGGCCCAGCTGGCGGAGTCGCTGCGCTCAAGCCAGTCTCGCGTGGCCAAGATGGAAGCAGGCGATCCCACGGTGTCCCTGGACTTGCTCGTCAAGTCACTGCTGGCGCTGGGAACCTCAAAGCGGGAGTTGGCTGCGATCATCGCCAAGGGTTAAGAGTCACATAACGAGGTTAATGGAATGGACCCATCCCGACTTTAACGCGCCGATGAGCGGCACCGAAGTGCGCAGCACGGAGGTGTCCGCTCCATTGGGTTAGACCTCTTCATGCGACATCCCTTGCGCAGTGTTGTAGAAGTTTAATCCAGAACTCGATGCCGCCGACATGTTCTGGCTTGACGCCATCTCCGTCTAGTGATGTGGCGTCGAACGAAAATTGACTACCGTCATCTAGGGTGATGGGGAAGACCGCACGGTACTTTGGATATATTTGCCACTTCGGGCGCCACGGGTTGTGGGCAAACGCGTTGCGGAGCTGTTTAGCCATTACACGAATGTTCGAGCGATTGTTATCCGTTTCTTTAGCGAGCTCTCCGAATACTTCGTCTAATGTTTCGTCTGTAGTCAATGCTGAGGCACTAAGTGCTAGTTGTATGAAGTTGTAGATTCCGTCAATTAGATCTTCCTGCGTTGCAGCAGGGTAAGGCGGAAGTACCAGCCCGGAGGAGCCAGTGACGATTCGTATCTCTCTTTGGTAAATGGATTTGTCTATTCGTCCCGCCAAGACCTCGGCGTTGATTCTCAAGGCAAGGCCTAGCCCGGCTTCGGCCGTACTAATTTTCTTCTGCGGCGTTTCAGATCCGACCGGGCTGTTCATAGTTCAACTTTGAAGTAGGCGACACTTCTGTCCCGTTATAAAGGGACGAAAGTGTCGGATAAAAATAGCTTCGCCGATCATGTTCTTGAATTTATTCAGGCGCGCTGCGTTTATCTGGACAATATTTTAATCTGACCTTGGCGATTCGTAACGACGGTGCGTAGGCAATGCGCCGTGAGCGTCGCGTAATGCCGAGGGTAATATTGCCTTGGCATCGAATGGCGGAAGGCGCTGCGCTTTTCCGCCATTCGATTAATGGTTACGCGCGCTGCACGAACTCGACAACGTTGCCGTCCGGATCGCGCACCATGGCGATGGTGACGCCGGGCATCAATTCTTGTTTCGGCATTTCAAATTCGACGCCGGCTTTTTGGCAGGCGGCGCAGACTTCATCGATATTGCTAATTTGAAAGGTCAGATACCGAAAGCCGAGCGCTTTGGTTAAGCCCAGCGTGCCGGCCGGTGGTAGGGTTTTGGGATCGATCAACTTGACGAAGCTGTCCCCAAATCCCATGCGGTGCATATGGCCGAAGGGGATGGGCATTTCGCCAATCTTTTTCAGGCCGAGAATGTCTTGGTAGAACACCAGACTTTTTTTGATGTCCTTGACTAGGATACCGATGTCAACGCAATTCTTCGCCGGTGTCATACCCATGTGAGTGCTCCAGTGTTTGGGTGAGGGTTAGAGATGTTCAATAAACCAATCGCAGGCGGCTTTGCAAGCGTGCGCAAATTCGCGGGTGTACGGATCGTAATGCTTACAGTCCTAGGTCAGCAGTCGTTTCGGAACGCCCGCGCGTTCGAACGTAGCGAGTTGACCGTCAAACGGGGTCTGTTCGTCGTTACGCGCAAGAATCATTAACAGCGGTGTCGGCGCCACGCGCTCGATATAACTGCCGGGTTCATAAGTCCCCAAGAGTTCCAAGCTTCGCTGCGTTATCTCGTTCGGATAGAGGGTTTCGGAATGGGTCGCGATCACCCAGTCCCAGGTTTCTGTTCCTTCCCGCGCGGGTTGGGTAGTGCGTGGGGCAGCGCCTCGATAGCGCGCATCACGGTCTTCGATAAAACGTGCTTGGAGTTTGGGCCACGCCTCGGGAGGTACCCAGCCGCGGAGCGTGGCATATCCCGCCACCAGGGGAACTTGCGAGACCACGCAGCGTATGCGGCGATCAAGCGCGGCGACGACAATGGCGTGACCCCCCGAGTAACTAGTTCCCCACAACCCAATGCGTTCCGGATCTATGTCGGGTAGTGTTCGCGCGTAGCTAATCGCATCGCGCGTATCGCGCCACCTGCTGCCAGGGATCGATCTCGTGGCGCGGCATGCCTTCACTCGCGCCAAAGTTACGGTGGTTGTACACCAGGCAGGTGAAACCGGCGGCACAAAAGGCCTCGGCATAGGCCGCGAGACCCATCTCCATCAGCGCGGAAAAGCCATGCGACAGGATAATGAGGGGATGCGGACCCGTGGTGGTTGGTCGGTACAGCCACCCTGCGAGCTCCACGTCATTGGCCTTGAACTTAATCTCGGTGCGCATCGCTATTCTCAGCGTGGAGTAGACCAGAGTGTGCCAAGTTCACGTCGCGCGAACCAGCAATATTTTGCGGCGAGTGGAGGAAACTTAAAGTGCCGCGTGATAAGTTTCAGCTGACACCAAATCACACAAACGACAGCCGGGGAGGGAAATATGGGCAAGCTACTGTTGACACTCATCGTCATTGCCGCCGCCGTGATCGGGGGCGGGTACTTCAATCGCACACAATGTCTAAGCGATGAGGGACCGCGGGCGGCGGTGCTCGGTTATGTCACCGCGATGAAGGACAAGCGTTTTGAAGACGCGTATCCATTTGTGACCGCCACCATGACGGATGGCAAACCGGTGGCGGAGTGGGCGGGGTTACAGCGCAAGATGTTTGAGATGGGCGGGGTTGCCATCGGCGAGATTGACGTGCGTAGCCCGCATCGCGAGCTCAAGAATATATTCATGTGCGCGGCCACCGCCAAGGTGCCGAATGTATTGCACGCGGGCGATGTGCTGAATAACCAGGGTAGCACTGAGTTCGAGATCTATAACGTAGTGCTGGAGGGTGGCGCGTGGAAGATCGATTCGCAAGAAACGTTGTTCGATGAGCCGATGATTCATCGATGGTTCCCCAACGATAAGATCCCTGACTTAAAGGGCACCGCCGACCAACCGGCCACGGAGAAAAAATGATCGTACGCGCCATTCTCTGGGATTTTGGCGGGGTGATGACCACCTCGCCGTTCGAAGCCTTCGCGAGCTATGAGACA
Organism: Gammaproteobacteria bacterium; assembly: GCA_043738965.1. Classification (GTDB taxonomy): domain Bacteria; phylum Pseudomonadota; class Gammaproteobacteria; genus CAIKBL01. Next base: position 11,836 of record JAYUEZ010000090.1, on the reverse strand, counting down.
GCCCACGGGTTGCCGCCCAATTTCATTCGCGGCATCAACGCGACCAATCCCGAGACGAACGCATGGGCGCGTTTCGAGGCGAGTCAGAGTAACCTCGATGAATTCGATCGCGAGTTTGAAGCCGAATCGCGCGCGGCGGGGCACTCGATTCCTGGCCGCGTGGTGCTGAGTCTCCTCGGCGGCGAGGTGCGGCCGCGAATGGTCGAGGTGTTGAAGCGCTGTAAGCAGGACTATCAAGTGACCTGCCTCACCAACAACATGAATACCGGCGAGGGGCCAGGGATCTGGGGCACGCCAGCGCGTGCGGCTGAAGTGGACGCGACGATGGCGCTCTTCGATCTCGTGATCGAATCGAGCAAGGAAGGCTTACGCAAACCGGATCCGCGCATTTACACGTTAGCGTGTTCGCGAATGCAGGTGTCGCCCACTGACGTGGTCTACTTGGACGACCTCGGCATCAATCTAAAGCCAGCGAAGGCGCTCGGCATGCATACCATCAAGGTCACGTCGGAAGCGCAGGCAGTGGCGGATCTTGAGATGGCGTTGGGGTTCGCGTTCTGATCTGAAACAAGTAGGGCGGAAAAGCGCAGCGCCTTCCGCCATAAGTGCTATTTTTGGTCGCGTCATGTCTGTGCGCGATTGACTGTCGGATTGGCGGAAGGCGCTGCGCTTTTCCGCCCTACGGACTGAGCAATTCGCGGCTTAAAGAAACGGCTTTAAGATCGCTTCAGTCTTCGCCCACAAACCTTCGGCCAGCCGATCATCCAGCGCACCGGGTGCTGCTGGCGTTTCGCGACAATCTACAAAATATTTTCCGCTGATTGTCGCGACGCTCGGGTCGCTCGCCAAGAACACCGAGGTTCGCGCGCCTTGTGTGACCGGCGCGCCGCCATTGCCGAATCCCGCATGGAGCAGCTTGGTGCCGATCACCCCAGGGTGTAGCGCGTTGGCGGTCACTGTCGTGCGCGCTAGTCGTTTGGCGAGTGCGCGCGTGAAGAGCACATTCGCGAGCTTCGAATTCGAATAGGCACCATAGGCGGTCCAACCCACTTCGGCCGTGAGATCGTCGAGATCGATGCGCCCGCTATGATGCGTGCCGGAGCTCACAGTGATGACGCGCGCCGCCGGCGCGGCTTCAAAGCTCGGCATCAACAATCGCGTCAATAAGTGATGCGCGAAGTGATTGATGGCTAGCGTGCGTTCAAGTCCGTCGCTGGTTAGCATTCGTTGGGGTTCGTAAACACCGGCATTGTTCACGACGCAATCGAGCACCGGTGCGAGCGTTCGCACTTGAGCGGCCAGCGCTACCACTTCGGCCAGGCTGGCGAGATCGCCCCACACCGGCACCGCCGCCTCGGCTTTGCCTCCGGTGTTGAGTGCTGTCGCTCTATCTCGCGCACGCGCTTCATTGCGACCATGGACGAGAACATGCAAACCTTTGGCGATTAATTGACGGGCAGTCTCGAGACCGATTCCATCGGTCGCCCCGGTGACGAGTACAGTCGACATGACGATTCCTCTGTGGCTGACGTCTACTCTACCCTAGGACAGTACACGCACCCAGATCCGAACCTGATGGCCGTCTACGGTCGACGGAACCGAGTCCCGTATACTGTCGGTATGCCCGATGCCGCTCAGCAATTCGATCCGCCCGCGCCGCGCCTCCCTAATTCACCCCTCGCGTTCGTCCTGCACTTCGTGCGCATGTACTGGCCTGCCGTATTGGGCGTTGGTTTGCTCGAAACTGGACAATCGACATGCGCGATTCTGATGCCGTATGCCATTAAGCAGATCATGGATGCGGTACATACCGCGCAGTCGCAAGGATCGGAGGTGTGGTCGCTTGTCAGTACACCGCTGTGGTTCTTCGGGCTACTCAATCTGGGTCTCGTGCTGTTTTCACGCGGTAGCGGCACCATCTTGGTGATGCTCGGACCCGCGCTACGTCGGCGCATTCGACGTCACTTGTTCGCCTACCTTCAACATCATTCTCAACGTTATTTCTTGAGCAACTTCGCGGGTTCGCTGGCGAATCGTATCGCCGAAACATCGATGAGCACCGCGCAGGTGTTGTGGACGACGATGTTCGATTTTTGGCCGTTGGCGATTACGTTCAGCGTGTCATTGGTGTTGTTGTCGCGCGTTAATCTCAGTCTCGCGGCGGTGCTTGCGGTGTGGGTGGCTGTGTATGTGTCGGTGTCGTTCGCGTTGGCGTTGCGCTGCCGGCGTTATGCTCGCGAATACGCCGCGGCGCGTAGTTTGGTCAGCGGCAAGATCGTCGACTCGGTGACCAATATCATGAACTCGAAGCTATTCGCGCGCCGCGACTTCGAGCGTGAGTACCTGGAGCACTATCTCAACATCGAAGTCAGTCGTGCGCGGCGTACCTTCTGGTTCATGGAAGGCATACGGTGGTTTCAATTTATCGCAGCGGCTTGCCTGATGGTCGGTATCGTGACCTACGCGATTAAAATTTGGGCGGCGCAGGGCATGACCATCGGCGAGTTCGCGATGGCCGCGAGCCTGTGCCTGTTGCTCATCGAGCAAGCGCGAGGCTTGAGCCGCAAGTTTTTGGAGTTTTTCGAATACGTGGGCAATGTGAATGATGGCGTGTCGGTCATCATCCGGCCGCACGAGGTGATCGATCGGCCGGAGGCGCTACCGCTGCGCGTGTCGCGTGGCGAGATCAAGATTCAAAATTTGGATTTCGCGTATGCGCCTGCGCGCCCTGTATTCTCGCGCTTGAATCTCCACATCCGTCCTGGCGAGAAGCTTGGGCTGGTTGGGTTCTCGGGCAGCGGCAAAAGTACCTTGGTTAATTTGATCTTGCGACTATTCGAGCCGCAAGGCGGCCGGATTTTAATCGACGGCCAAGACATCCAAGCGGTGAGTCAGGAAACCCTGCGCGGCGCGGTGGCGATGATCCCGCAGGATCCCATGCTCTTTCATCGCACCTTGATGGAAAACGTCCGCTACGGCCGCTTGGAAGCGCGCGACGACGAGGTGATCGCCGCGGCGCGTCAGGCGCACGCGCATGAATTCATCATGGCCACCGAAGAAAAATACGAATCACTTGTTGGTGAGCGTGGCGTCAAGCTTTCCGGGGGGCAACGGCAGCGCATCGCACTCGCCCGCGCGATTCTAAAAGACGCGCCCATCCTCATTCTCGACGAAGCCACCAGCTCGCTCGATTCGGTGACCGAGCACTACATCCAGGAAAGTCTAACGGCATTGATGCGCGATAAAACCGTACTCGTGATTGCCCATCGCTTGTCGACGCTGGCACACCTTGATCGAATCGTGGTGTTTCACGAGGGAGAAATCAGGGAGGAGGGTACGCACGCGGAATTGCTCGCACGCGAAGGTCACTACGCACGCATGTGGTCGATGCAGGCCGGCGGGTTTCTGCCCGAGATCGCGCCGGACGCAGCCCTGGTTAACGTGGATGATGAGCTCGAAGCGGCAGAATGATCGCGAGTTGACACGCCAACCGCAAAGGCCACATCACAGGGCACGCGCGGTCATTTGCTTGGCGATGAACTCCGCTTGTCGAATGGCGAGCGTGACGATGGTTAACGTTGGGTTCGCCGCGGCGCCGGTGGTGTATTGGCTACCATCCGAGACGAAGAGATTCGGCACGTCGTGCGCCTGACCCCAGCGATTCACGACGCCATCGCGCGGCTTCTCACTCATGCGGCAAGTGCCCAGATTGTGCGTCGAAGGATAGGGCGGTGTGTGATAAACCTTGCGCGCGCCGACGGCCTCATACAATGCGCTACCCTGGCGATAACCGTGGGTGCGCATCGCGAGATCATTCGCGTGATCGTCGTAGTGCACATTGGGAATGGCCAAGCCCCACTGATCTTTTTCTTTTGAATTCAAGGTCACGCGGTTACTCTCCTGCGGCATGTCTTCGCCGACGATCCAGAGTCCTGCCATGTGCGCATAATTGTCGAGCGCTTCCGTGAAGGCGGGACCCCACGCGCCGGGATCTAAAAACGCCGCGGCAAAGGGGAGGCCGACCGACACGGTTTCCATTTCGTAGCCGGCGGCAAAGCCGCGTTTGGGATCATGTGGAGCTTCATCGCTGATGATGCCGGCCATGGTGGTGCCGCGATACATATGCACCGGTTCATCGAAGGTGGCGTATACCGAACCGGTGGTATGCCGCAGGTAATTACGTCCGACTTGCCCTGACGAGTTCGCGAGCCCTTCCGGAAAGTGATTCGACTCCGACAGCAACAGCAAGCGTGGGCTTTCGATGGAATTGGCGGCCACGCACACCACGCGCGCGCGTTGATGCTGAGCTTTGCCTTGCGCATCGAAATAGACCACCCCGGTAACCTTGCCGGCCTTGTCGTGTTCGATCCGTGCGACGTGGCATTGTGCGCGCAACTCACAGTGCCCAGTCTGCTTCGCGGCGGGGATTTCGGTATACAGCGTCGACCATTTCGCGCCGGTTTTGCAGCCTTGAAAGCAGAACCCAAATTGCTGGCACGAGGCACGCCCGGCGCGGACACGACTGTTGATCGCCATGCGTCCGGTGCTGGCGGTTTTATATCCGACTTTGACGGCGCCGTTGTAGAAGACCTTGAAATTGTTATTGCCGGGTAAACCCGGAATATCGTTGGTGCGGGTCACACCCAGCTTGTCTTCGGCGCGGACGTAATACGGTTCTAATTCCGTCAAGGTCAGCGGCCAATCGAGGAGGTTTGCGCCAGCGATTTCGCCATAGGTCGTTTTCGCTTGAAACTCATGCGCGCGAAACCGCAGCGATGCGCCGGCCCAGTGCGCCGTGGTGCCACCCACGGTCTTGCAGATCCACGTCGGCAGGTTCGGGAAGTCTTTGGCGATCCGCCACGTGCCCGACGTGGTCCGCTTATCGAGCCATGCCAATTGATTAAACGAAGCCCATTCGTCGTTAATGAAAGTGCTCGGGGATTCCTGCTTGCCGGCTTCGAGCAGCACCACGTTGATGCCCCGCTGCGCCAGTTCGTTGGCAAGCGTACCGCCACCCGCGCCGGAGCCAACGATTACCACCACCGAGTCGTCTGATTGTTCGAAAGTCTTCATGGTCATATGCCTGGTGTTTTCCTACGCTGGATCGGGGCTGGCGGTGGCCGGCGGCGCCGGTAACCAGGTGAGATCGTTGAAGCCGCGTCTTAAATAGCCACCGCCGTGTTTGAACGCATTGCCCTGATAGCCAAAGTGCGCAAAGGCGAGTTCGTTGTTGTAGAGTGAGACCACGGCGGTGCTGCGAACCTTATCGAACAGTGGCTTGCCCGCGATCGTGTGCACGACTTCGAGTTGCTTCTGTGGCGGTTGGCTTAGCCAGTCACCGGCGGCTGCGGTATTAAGTTCATCGATGCCCACTCGCAGTAGAGTTTTCACCGCCGCGTCGGCGGTCGCGGCGCGATCAAGATCCTGCACCACCAAGGCGTAAACCGCGTCATCGAGTTTGGCATGCGGAAAAATGTGCCGTGTGAGCGCGAGCAAGATTTTTCCATCCGCTGCGCTGAGTGTCTGTAGCGGTAGTGCCCAGACCGGGGTTGGCGCCAGCGCGAGCAGTGCGACGGAGTGGGCCGCGAGGACTCCCGTTAATAGACCACTGGCCTTTAAAAATTCACGCCGCGATAAAGACGTTTGATCATCCACGACACAGTCACCTTCACGTAATGCGATGGGCGAATGATAACGGGAAACGCGGCTGACTCAATGTCTGGGATTCGCGACCGCATGAGGTAAATTCAGCCGACTGAGCGTCACGTATACTCCGCCCCATGCCTAGCTAGTGAGCGAGGGCAGATGAACGAGTATCAAGTTAAAGGCCAAAGGTGATCTATGACCGATCCCACGCGCCGCCAGCGCTTATTCACTAGAGCTCATCTCAAAAATACTCGGGGCAGCGCTGGGATCTAGTTTTGTGCAGTTCAAGGCGCGAGGAGGAGACATAGTGGTTCTATGGCGACGACGAGCAACGCCCCTAGTTGATAAATTGGGCGCGAAACGGGACCCAGCCCGGCGGGTTGCGCGCCGAAAGTCCGGGCGCGGTGTTGCGTGGCTTGGAAATAGTCCCCGCTATTCCCGGCGCCACGCGCCTTGCGCCCGAACTTTGGGCGCAAGGCGCTGCCCCGAGTATTTTTGAGATGAGCTCTAGTAGTAGCGGAGCGCACACCCGATAACCGCCTTGGCCTGGAGAACGCTGAATACGCACGAGCGTGCGAATTCAGCGTGCTTCGTTACTCGTCGCGTTCGCTCGGTTTGAACGCGGCCACTAATTCATGCAGGGTCTTGCTTGGCACGGCGCCGTAACGACTGAAGCGAAGCGTGTAATTGCCGTCACCGCCAGTAAGCGATTTTAGCCGCGATTGGTAGCCATTCAATTCCGCGAGTGGTACTTCGGCGGTGATCACGGACAGTCCCGAGACTTGCATGTCGGTGTGTTGGATGCGCGCGCGTTTGGTCGCGAGATCGGTCGTGATGTCGCCGACCTTGGCGGGGGCGGTCGTCACCTCAACGGTGACAATCGGTTCCAGCATGAACGGTTGCGCGTTGCGCACCGCTTCAACGAAGGCCTTACGTCCGGCGGTGACGAACGCGATTTCTTTGGAATCCACTGGATGGTATTTGCCATCGTAAACACTGACTTCAATGCCGTGTAGCTGGTAACCCGCGATCACCCCATCCTGTAGCGCTTGCCGCACGCCTTTCTCGACGGCGGGTAGAAATTGTCGCGGGATCGCGCCGCCGACGGTATCGTCAACGAAGCGAAATCCCTCGTGTTCTGGGAGCGGTTTAATGCGCAGGAATACTTCGCCGAACTGGCCGGCGCCGCCAGTTTGCTTTTTATGCCGATAATGCCCTTCGGCTTCGCCTTTAATCGCTTCGCGATACGGGATCTTGGGCGGGCTGGTCTGCACTTCAACATGAAATCGATCGCGCAGATCCTCCAGTAATACCCGTAGATGCAGCTCACCCAAGCCGCGCAGCACCGTCTCATTCAAGGTGTGATGGTGTTCGACCACGACGCTCGGGTCTTCCGCCGCGACTTTGCGTAGCGCATCCGAAACGCGCTGTTCGTCACCGCGACTCTTCGGCGCCAGCGCAAGCCCGTGCATGGGCCGCGGCAGCACCGGCGCGCGCAGGTGAATTTGGTCTTCGTCATGCGAGTCATGGAGGACCGCGTTGAATTCGATGTCATCGATCTTCGCAACCGCGCAGATATCGCCGGGGACGCCGATCTCGATCTCGTAAGTCTCACGTCCGTGCAATTTAAAGAGATGCCCCACCCGAAAAGGCTTCCGCGCGTCATTGATGAACAGTTGCGAATCCTTGCGCACCGTGCCTTGATGGATCCGCATGACGCATACCCGGCCAATAAACGGATCGATACTCACTTTGAATATATGCGCTACCACATGCCCAGTGGCGTCTCCGGTCACGACGATCTGATGTGCGTTATCATCCGTGCCGTTATAGAACGGCGGCGGATTTCCTTCCCTGGGATTGGGCATTAACCGCACAAAGGCATCGAGCAATGCCTCAATCCCCGCGCCTCTTTCGGCAGCGCAAAAACACACGGGAACCAAATGCCCGTCGCGTAGGGCTTGCTCGAAAGGGGCGTGCAATTGTGTCGGCGAGAGTTCTTCACCCTGTTCAAGATAGAGCGCCATCAAAGCGTCATCGACTTCAATAACTTGATCGATTAGGCGGGTGTGCGCATCGGTTACGGACGAGAAATCGGTGGGTCTTCCACGAGCGGTGAAGAAACAATCTTCAACTTGCGTGCCGCGCGCGGCTGGCAGGTTGAGCGGCAGGCACGAATTGCCGAAGAGCGTCTGAATCTGATTCAGACAGCGCGGAGGATCAGCACCTGGCGCGTCGATTCTATTTACCACGATGATCCGAGCGAGGCCACGAGCGCGAGTCCATTCCATCATCACGCGTGCCGTGGGATCAGGACCCGCCACCGCGTCGATGACGATGGCGACGGTTTCGACGGCGGGGAGCACGGCCAACGCGCGACCAAGAAAATCGGGGGCTCCAGGCGTATCCAATAAATTGAGATGGGCGCCGCCAAAATCCAGATTCACCACCGCGGTTTTTAGCGAGTGTTGGAGCTCGCGTTCGCGCGGGAGGTAATCACACACGGTGGTCCCTTTGCTGATGAGACCCCGGTGCGAAATTTTTTTAGCCGCGAGGCACAGGGCTTCGACTAACATTGTCTTGCCGGCGCCGCTCGACCCGGCCAGCGCGATGTTGCGGATTTCAGCAGTCTGATAGTCAAGCATGGGACCGGTTCCTCCCTAATCGTCATCCACGGCTACGACAGCGAACGCGCGGACTTATAGCTTGAGTATAGACGACGCAGTATTGCGCGGCTCGAGGGGTTCAGTTGTTCCGCTTCGCCATTCAATGGTCCATCGCTACCAACTCTTCACCCCCATTGACGATCATCCGCAACATGCGGCGCGGCTCTTGATAACCGGCAACCGCACAGTGCAGTGACGCGCGGTTATCGAGTCCCACCAACTGACGCACCTGCCAGCGATGTCGATATTGAAACTCGTCTTTTAGCGCGTGTTCGAACAGACGATCGAGCAGATCATCGCTAGCCGCGGCTTCGAGTTGGTCGATGCGCACCGTATACCCCGGACTCACGAACAAAGATTTGCATCCCGTCTTTGGGTGCGTGCGCACCACAGGGTGTGATACGTCTGGATAACGAGTTGACTGCTCCGGCGTCAGGGGCACCACGGCCCCACCGCCGCGAAAGCCATAGCGATGCGTGGCCGTTAGCCCCTGGAGTTGGCGCTTCAACCCATCGGGTAGCGCCGTGTACGCCAAGTTCATGTTCGCCATCAGCGTGTCACCGCCATCCCGTGGAATATGCGTTGAGTATAGAAAAATCGCAGCAGAGGGCCGCGCGGTGTACGCCAGATCCGAATGCCAAAACGCGCCGGCTGGCAAGGTGGTTTGCCGCGATTCGGCGCTATTCATATTCGCACTGATGATCGACATTTCCGGCGTCGAGGCATGGTGATACTGCGTTAACGCGTGAGGCACCAGAGGGCCGAAGCGGCGCCCAAGATCGAGCAACCACGGCACGTTCTCGTCGAGATCCGAGATCACAATCGCAACGTATTCGAGGAGCGCACGTTCGATGACCGAAAATTCTGCGTCGCTCAAGGGGCGACGACTATCTAGGCCATCAATCTTGGCACCGAGCGGGGCGTCAAGCGGGGTAATCGTGAGTGGCATGGGAGGCGCGACCATCACCGGGGCATTAAATCATGGTATATCCGCCGTCGACATTCCAGCTTTGGCCGGTGATGTAGCTCGCCTCGTCTGAACCCAAATACACCGCCAAGGACGCCACTTCTTCTGGCCGAATGTAACGCTTGATTGGAACCGCATTAATGAAGTTTGCCGCGGTTTGTTCCGGTGTTAAGCCGGCGGCCTTGGCGTGTTCGGCGATGAAACTAGCGGCGAGATCGGTATCGACGATCCACGGACAAATCGCATTGACGCCGATGTTATGCGGCGCCATCTCGAGCCCCAAGCACCGCGTGAGACCGACCACCGCGTGTTTTGAAACGTTGTACGCGCTTTGATTGCGTGAGCCCCATTTACCGGCGGTTGACGCCAAATTCACGATGCGGCCGGCGCGCCGCGCAATCATGCCGGGCAACACCAATTGCGTCGCATGCAGCACGCCAAAAAAATTAACTTCAAACACCGCGCGAAAATCATCGGGCGTGTAGGCGAGAAACGGTGCGGCTTTATGGATGCCGGCGTTATTGACCAAGATATCAATCGGCGCGCGGGCTTCCGCACTCCGCACCATTCCTTCCACGGCCGACCGGTCCGCGACATCGGCAGCGTAAGTGGCAACATGGACCGCGAAGCGTGCGCGCAACGTCTCCGCAACTTCGTCTAGGCGCTGTCCATCGCGCGCGTTGAGCGTGAGTGCCGCGCCTTCGGCGGCATAAGCTTCGGCGATGGCCAATCCGATCCCGCGACTGGCGCCGGTGATCAGCGCGTGTTTGTGCTTTAGGCGATCAGCCATCGCGATCAGAGCCTTTCGTTAGCGAGCTTTTGTTGAATTAACACCAAGCGATCGTTGCCGAAGTACATGTCGTCGCCATTGAGGAAAAACGTCGGCGAACCAAAGCCGCCACGCGCGATCAACTCGTCCGTGGTCGCGCGCAATTTATCCTTGTATACGGCGGAATTTATCTTGGTGAAAAACTGAGCCGGATCCAAGCCCACTTGCCGTACTACCTTCTCCAATACTTCGTCCCGCGAGATGTCCTCAAGCGTTGTCCAATACCGGGCAAAAGCCGCACGTGCATAAGGTACCAGGCAGCCGGCCTCAAGCGCCACGAACGCACCGCGCATCGCTTTTACGCTATTCACCGGAAACACGGGCGGTGATCCAATCGTAATCCCGACAAGACGGGCCCAGTCTTGAAGGTCTTTCTCTGCGTACGTCGCCTTGGCGGCAACCGGGTTGGCGCGGTTGGCATAGACGCTGGGATTAACAGTGTTGAAGAGACCGCCAACCAGGATCGGTTTCCAGACCAAGTCGGCGCGCGAGTCAAACAGTTTTAGCGCGTGTTCGAACGCCAGGTAGGTCCATGGGCTCGACACGTCGAAATAAAATTCAAGTCGTTGCATGATTGGCTCGTTGGTCATCCAGAGTGATTTCGATAATCGCACGTTGCCGATAGCGCCCGCTTAATTTCGCCAAGGCGTCACCAAGCCACATTGCCCAGCCGTATTTTGCCCGCAGAGCGGCATAGGCGATGGCGATCGTTGGGGCATCGATAACCACGCGGCCGACGCCTGCGAGCCAGTCGGATTTCACGCGCCCGCCAGCAGTGCAGCGGGCAAGCCTAACTTGTGAATTAGCGCGCAGCCGTTTGACCTTGCCGGCCTGTCCCGCGCTGAAGAGATAATGTTTGCCGTTGGCGGGCGCGAGCCATACGGGTGTGGCCACTGCTACGCCGTTACGTCGATAGGTCACGAGGCTGCCATAACGGGCCGCCGCGATATCGACTCCGCTGCTGGTCACGACCACTAGTCGGTGGCAAACGCGCTGCGTTTCGCATGCAAGGTGCGCAGCATTTGGACGATGGTGTCCGGTTCCTGAGCGCCGGAAAACAGATAGCGCCCATCCAGCACGAACGCTGGCACGCCGTCGATGCCGAGCGCGCGTGCGCTCGCCTCTTGCGCGTTGACTTCCGCCCGGCCGCGCTCGCTCGCCAGCAGGCTTGCGACTTCTGACGCTGGCAAACCAGCGGCTTGTCCGACGTCGATGAGGACTGCGGGGTTGCCTAGATCGCGCCCGGCCACGAAATAGGCGACGAATAATCCATCGACCACGGCATCCTGCCGGGCAAACGTTTCCGCCAGCCAGATCAGCCGATGGGCATCCAAGGTATTCGGGACGCGCGGCAGGCGCTCCACATCGAAGGGCAGGCCTTCGGCAACCGCATGCGCCACCACATTGGCATACAACTGTTCGGTGTGTGCGACTGAACCAAATTTACGGACGTAGTAATCGGTGCGATCCATGCCGCCGCGCGGCATCCCGGGGTTTAATTGAAACGCGCGCCAGCGAACGTCCACTTCAAATTCGCTAGCCAGCACGGCCGTGGCGCGATCCAAGCGGCGCTTGCCTACGTAACACCAGGGACAGATGACGTCGGATACGATGTCGAGCACCAGGCGCGTTGCAGACGGCATAGTCGCGAACGTCTGACTAACCGGCGCCGGGCAGAGGTCTGGCGCACAAGCCGCGTGATCGAAATCAGGGACTAGATTCATCAGT
>JAYUEZ010000089.1:0-2602 GCA_043738965.1 Gammaproteobacteria bacterium | reverse complement strand
CGCTACACTTTTTTGGCTGAACTCACCCTACGATGTGCCGGATCGGCACGAACTTACCTTGACCGTCGCGACCGACACACCGCTCGCCGCACCGCTGCGCTTACAGATCACGCGCAAGGTCGAATTGTTGCCGTTGGTGATGCACTAAGAATGCGTAATAAATTCGCGGCCTATTACTCCTTCTCCCCTCGCGGGAGGGCCCGGGGTGAGGAGGCACCACCTATCGAATACGGGTGTTACAACGTGATCCCTAACACGGGATGCGGTTTATATAGCGCATCGAGCGACTGCTTTTCGGCCACCGAAAGTTCCACCGCCAGCGCAGCAAACGCATCGTCGAGGTGTGACATTTTAGTCGCGCCGATAATCGGCGCCGTGATCCCGGGCTGCGCCAGCACCCAGGCCAAGGCAATCTGCGCGTTGTTGCAGCCACGCGCCTTGGCGATGGCGCTTACGCGATCCACGATGGCGAAGTCCTCCGGCTGATAATAAAGTTTGCCCGCGAAATCATCGCTTTTGGCGCGCGTGGTCGAACCCTTCAACGCCGCTTTACGATTTCCGATCAAGAACCCTCGTGCAAGCGGACTCCACGGTATAAGACCGATGTTCTCCTCGCGGCACAGCGGGATCATCTCGCGCTCTTCTTCGCGATACACCAGGTTGTAATGATTTTGCATCGAGATGAAACGCGGCCAGCCGTGACGATCAGACGTCGCCAGCATCTTCGCGAACTGCCAGGCGTACATGCTCGATGCGCCGATATAGAGTGCCTTACCGGCGCGCACCACGTCATTCAAGGTTTCCAGCGTTTCCTCGATCGGTGTAGCGCGATCGAAGCGATGAATTTGATAGAGATCGATATAGTCCGTGCCCAGGCGACGCAGCGATTCATCGACGGCGTGCAGGATATGTTTGCGCGATAAGCCGCGGCCATTAGCGCTACTGTCCATGGGATTGTAGACCTTGGTGGCGATGACGAGCTGATCGCGGCTCGGACCAAATTTCTTCAACGCCTTGCCAAGCACGACTTCGCTCGCACCCATGGAATACACATCGGCCGTATCAAAAAAGTTAATCCCCAGTTCAAGCGCACGCTTAATGAACGGCAACGAGGCGCGCTCATCCAACACCCATTCGCGCCAGCTGGGCGAGCCGTACGACATACACCCTAAGCAAAGTTGCGAAACGCGCAGACCGCTTGCGCCGAGCTTGACGTATTTCATGGTACGTGCCGCAGTTTTCATAAAAATATCTCTAGCCAATTAATTCGCGAAGCGCGTCCAATAAACACGCGCACTGCGCTTCGGTGCCAACGGTGATGCGAAGAAATTGCGCGATTCGTGGCTGGTCGAAGTGGCGCACCACCACATGCCGCGCGCGCAACCCAGCTTGGAGATCCGATGCATCAAATCCAGGGTGCCGCGCGAAAACAAAGTTCGCCGACGACGGGAGTACCTCAAAACCCAACCCACGCAGCGCTGTGACAAGCTTCGTGCGGCCATTCATGATCGTATGCCGGGTGTCATCGAAGTAGGCTTGATCGGCCATCGCTTCGACCGCGCCCGCCGCGGCCAAGCGATCGAGCGGATAGGAATTGAAACAGTTCTTCACGCGATCGAGGGCTTCAATCAGTTCGGCATCACCCAACGCATAGCCGACGCGAAGTCCCGCCAGCGAGCGGGACTTCGATAAGGTTTGCACGACCAACAAATTCGGAAATTCGTTGATTAGACTGACTGCCGATTCAGTCCCAAAATCAACATAGGCTTCATCGATCACGACGACCGATTCCGTGTTGTGGTCAAGCAAGCGCCGAATATCCGCCACGCCCACGGGGCAGCCGGTGGGCGCATTCGGGTTCGGAAAGATGATGCCGCCGTTTAAGCGTCGATAATCGTCCACTCGGATCTGAAACGTATCGGTCAGCGGCACTTCCTCATAGTCAATGCCATACAGCCCACAATAAACCGGATAGAAACTATAAGTAATGTCGGGAAACAAGATTGGCTCGTCCTGCGCGAGCAGCGCAAGAAAGGCATGCGCCAACACTTCGTCCGAACCATTGCCCACGAATACTTGTTCGGCGGACAGCTTGAAATTGGCGGCGATGGCCTCGCGCAGCTGATCCGAATTCGGATCAGGATACAGGCGCAGCGTCGCGAGTTCCTGTTCGATGGCGGCCAGCACGCGCGGCGATGGCGGGTAGGGATTCTCGTTGGTATTGAGCTTGACCAGGTTAGGAAGCTTGGGCTGCTCCCCTGGCACATAGGGTGACAAGTCACGAACAACGTCGCTCCAATATCGAGAACTCATGGTCGTCGGTGCTTCCGCTCGCAATCGGTGTTGAGCCGCGAAGGATACCCGATTCGCGTGGTGATTGAACCGCTCCGCGACCAGTTGCGGCCAGGCGTTGGCTCCCGTTATCGTGTGGGCATGGATTGCAGTGAATCGAGCATGCCAAACGTCACCGCGCGCGGCGCCACGATAAGACCAAAGGCGGCCGTTAGCGAGCAGCTCGCATGATTTCCGAAAGTGATGCATTACGCGCCCTGCTCCACGCCGCGCGACGGATCGTGATTTTTACCGGGGCTGGAATCAGCAC
>JAYUEZ010000088.1:0-6879 GCA_043738965.1 Gammaproteobacteria bacterium | reverse complement strand
GCATCGAGCGAATAACACTCATGCCGGCTTCCTCAGCATGAGCCCGGAACGTTTACACACCGCGACCAATTCGTCGCGTTGGTTATAGGCGCGATGCGCGAAAATGACGATGCCATTGTGTGGGCGCGATTTGGATTCACGGAGCTCAAGCACTTCGGACTCGAAGTGCAGCGTATCGCCATGGAAAACGGGGCGCGGGAACCGCACTTCGTCCCAACCCAAATTGCCGACCGCGGTGCCGAGCGTAGTCTCGTAGACCGACACTCCCACCATCAACGCCAAGGTAAACGTGCTGTTCATGATGCGTTGCCCAAACTCGGTATGTTTGCGGCAATATTCTTCGTCCAAATGCAACCGCGCGGGATTGTGCGTGAGACCCGAGAACAAGACATTGTCCATCTCGGTGACGGTACGATGAATGGGATGATTAAAGGTCTGACCGACCTTGAACTCCTCGAAATATAATCCGGCCATGCCAGCGCTCCTTTCGGGATCGTGATTGATTTGAATTGGTCCACGCATTATACGAGCAAACGCGCAGGCGTCGTGCCAGTTTAGGAGGGCGAGGATGATTCAATACTGCGAGCAGCTGGTGGCCGTCGATGGCTTCGAACCGTGGAATGCGTTTAGCAATGTAGTCTTCATCGTGGCGGCAGCCGTCGCCTTGCGGCGCGCGCGCGTGCTGTCGGCTGCGCGACTTGGCCCCGTGCGCTTACTCGCGGTGCTCGCCACGACCATCGGCGTCGGCAGTTTCGCCTGGCATGCGACGCATGCGCCGTGGGCGCGACTTGCCGATGTCGTCCCGATTTTGTGCTTTGTACTCGCGTTTCTCTACTTGGTCCTGCGTTTAGCGCTCAATTCCTCACGCGCGGCGGCACTATTGGCGTGCGCCTCGATGATGCTTGCCATCATCGGCATTAGCCTGATGGCCCGGACCGCGCTCAACGGCTCGGCGGCTTACTTGCCCGTGTTAGGGGGCTTGATTCTTATCGCCAACCTCGTTAGCACGCTCGCGATAGCGCGAATCCTTAAGTTCGCCGCACTAGTTTTTCTGTGCGCCTTGACCGCCCGTACTTACGACTTGCTGGCTTGCCCGCACTTTTCGTTAGGACTGCACTGGCTATGGCATGTCGGCAATGGCTTGGTCATCTATCTCGCGCAAAAGACGCTGATCGATATTCAAGCCCCGCCGTCAGTTGCATAAGTCTCGCGCAAAACATTCTTCTGAACCTTACCCATGGCGTTCCTCGGCAACGCAGCACAAACCACATAACGCTTGGGGCACTTGTACGGTGCAAGTTGCGTGCGCACTGCGTTGCGCACCACGTGTTCGTCCCAAGGGATTTTCGGCTTGGCTACAATTACCGCGATCACTTGCTCGCCAAAATCAGCATGTGGCAGCCCAATCACGGCCGATTCCAAGACTCCCGGAAGATCGTCGAGCACGCCTTCAACCTCGCTCGGGTACACATTGAGGCCGCCCGTGATAATCAAATCTTTTGCACGCCCGACCAGAAATAAATAACCGTCTTCATCAATGCGCCCGTCGTCTCCGGTCCGAAAAAACCCATCGGCGGCGAAATCCTCGCGAGTTTTCTCGGGCAGACGCCAATAGCCTTTGAATACACTGGGGCCACGGACTTGCACATGCCCCGTTTCGCCCGCCGGGACCCCCTCCCCAGCGTCGTTAACGATACGGACTTCGACGTCGGGCAACGGCACCCCGACGGCCGACGGCTTGCGCGCGCCGTTTAAAGGATTGGTCGTGATAACACTAGTCTCGGTCATGCCATAGCGCTCGAGGATCTGATGCCGAGTACGCGTGTCGAACGCATGCCAGGTGTCACTCGCCAGCGGCGCCGAGCCCGAGGTAAAGAGGCGCACATTGCGGCAGTGTCCACGGCTTAATTCAGTCGTGGCAAGGAGGCGCGTGTAATAAGTTGGCACCCCCATCATCACGGTGGCCGCGGGCAACAGGCGTAATGTTTCAGCAACTTCGAAGCGCGGACAAAACAGCACTCTCGAACCCGACATGAGACTACAACCCAGGGCAATAAAAAGACCGTGCACGTGGAACAGCGGTAAGACGTGGAGCAGTACATCCTGCGCACCAAACCCCCAGGCCGCGGCCAACGCGCGTGCATTGCTCGCCAAATTCACATGCGACAGCATGATGCCTTTGGGTTTGCCGGTGGTGCCCGAGGAGTACAGCAACGCCGCGAGCGCGTCGGGCGCGCTGGTCACGCTTTCGAAATCAGCGTCGGTGTTTGCCGCGGCGTCTAGTAAGGTGCCGCCACCACCAACATCGAGCGTGTAGCGCAGTTTAATTTTCAACGTGTCGGCGAGCGGGGTCAGGGAACTCGCGAAGGCGGAATCGTGCACCAGCAACGTGGGTTCGGCATCCTCGAGAAAATACCGCACTTCAGCGCTGGTATACGCCGGGTTCAAGGGATGAAAGACGAACCCGCCGCGCAAGCACGCGAGGTAGAGCCAGATGAAATTCGGGGTTTTCTCGGCTTGCACAGTGACGCGATCGCCGGGTTTCAGTCCGAGCTGAGTCAAGAACCGCGCGAGCCGCGCCGATTCCTGGTCGAGGGTGGTGTAGCTGAAAGATAGGCCATCGTTGGTGCGCAGAAACTCGGAGGCGCGCTCGGTGGGAAAATTGCGCGAGTAGATGTCGTAAAGATTAGCGTTATCCACCGCGCAGCCCTACATAGATGCGACTAAAGCTGTGTCCACCGAAACGAACGCCCGCCTACAGCGTGCGCGAAATCAATTCCTTCATGATCTCGTTGCTGCCGCCGTAGATCATCGCCACCCGACTATCGGTGAAGTAGTGCGCAATTGGATAGTCCATGATGTAGCCGTAGCCGCCGTGCAATTGCAGGCATCGATTGGCGATATCAAAGGCCTTCTCCGAGCACCAATACTTCGCCATCGACGCGGTCTCGGCATCGAGCTCGCCCCGAATGAGGCGGGCGATGCAGTCATCAAGGAAGACTCGCGCGATCCGCGTCTCCGTCTTGCATTCCACTAGCGTGAATTTAGCCGCTTGAAAATCGATGATTTTTTTGCCGAAGGCTTCGCGTTGCTTAACGTATTCGGTGGTCACGCGCAGGCAGTTTTCCATGCTCGCAACCGACGATACGGCAATGATCAAGCGTTCGCGGCTGAGCTGGTTCATTAATTGAAAGAAGCCCTGGCCTTCGTGCCCGCCGAGTAAATTAGCAACCGGCACGCGGACGTCGGTAAAAAACAATTCGCAGGTGTCTTGACCTTTCTGGCCGATCTTCTTCAACGGCTTGCCGCGCCTGAAACCTTCCAATCCTTCGGTTTCGACACATAGGAGAGAAATGCCCTTGGCGCGTTCTTTGGGATCAGTCTTGCAGACCACGATGATCAAATTAGCGTTGTAGCCATTAGTGATGAAGGTTTTCGAACCATTCACCACAAAGTGATCCCCATCGCGAATCGCCCGCGTTTTGACCGCTTGCAGATCCGAGCCGGTGCCGGGTTCGGTCATGGCGATGGAGGTAATGATCTCGCCGGAGGCCATGCGCGGCAGATACCGCTGCTTTTGCACTTCGGTGCCGTAGACCATCAAGTAATGGCCAACGATGCTTTGAATGCCACTGCCAAAACTCGTGATCCCACCGCGCATCAGTTCTTCGTAGACGATTGCATCAAAGCCGAAATCCGAACCGCCGCCGCCATACTCGCTCGGAATATCCGGATTCAGCAGCCCCACTTCGCCGGCCTTACGCCAATACTCGGGTTCACAGTAGCCCTGCGCGATCCACCGTTCGCGATGCGGCACGAACTCGGTCTCGACAAATCGCCGCACATTGTCGCGATAGAGTTCGTGCTCGGCGGTCGCCCACGGCGCGCGCTGTGATTCCATTGGAATTCCTTAGGCTGAATGTAAACCGAGCACCGACACACTGGCGACATTGCGGAACGGATGTCCGCCGAGATTGTGCGTGAGGCCGATCGAGGGACTCGGTAATTGGCGCTGGCCGGCGCGCCCTAAAAGCTGGAGATACAATTCATAGGCCATGCGCAGTCCAGTCGCCCCAATGGGGTGGCCAAAACATTTCAACCCACCATCGATTTGGCACGGCACCGCGCCATCGCGATCGAACACGCCATCCATGACGTCCTTGATCGCGCCACCTTCCGCCGACATGCCCAAGTCTTCCATCACGACCAACTCAGTAACCGAGAAGCAGTCATGCACTTCCATTAGATTAATTTCCTTACGCGGATCTTTGATCCCGGCTTCGGCATAGGCGCGCTGCGCGGCGATTCGTGTGGTATGCAGATAACTACCGTCCCAGCCGGTGCTCGACATCTCAAAGCCATTGCTCGGCGCGAGCTGCATGGCCTTCACAGTCACCACCTCCGTGTAGCCCATCTCGCGCGCTTTCTCCACGCTGGTGACGATGGCGCACGCCGCGCCATCGCTGACTCCACAGCAATCCATCAAGCCGAGCGGGTACGCCACCATGCCCGCGTTCAGCGCCTCGTCCTCGGTGATTTCTTTGCGCAGATGCGCTTTCGGATTCAACATGCCATTGGCGTGGCTTTTGACCGAGATATGCGCCATTGCCCGTTTTAGATCCTGCATGTCCACGTGATGCTTGGCGGCGTATGCGCCGGCCAATTGCGCAAAAGCGCCGGGAGCGGTCGCGTTCGGCAACCACAGATCATCAAACGTGCCTTTGGTGCGCTCGGGAAGTCCGCCGTAGCCGGTGTCCTTCAATTTCTCGACGCCCATCGCGAGCGCGATGTCGCAAGCCCCGGCCGCGACGGCATACACTGCTCCGCGTAACGCTTCGGTGCCGGTCGCGCACAAATTCTCGACGCGCGTCACGGGAATGTTTGGCAGGCGCAAGGCCAGACTGAGCGGTAGCGCCGATTTTCCGGCGCTTTGCTCCTGATAGAACAACCCGAGCCACGCCATCTCAATTTCCTCGCGTGCGATCTTGGCGTCAGCGAGCGCTTCTATAAACGCCTCCAGAATTAATTCTTCCGGGCCGCAGTCCCAGCGTTCGCCAAACCGGCTGCAACCCATGCCGATGATCGCGACTTTATCTTTAATGCCTTTAGCCATCGGAGTGCTCCTCGTTAATCAGCCGCCGCAGGGATCGGCGCCGGCTTCCAGAAATATCGTCGAAAGTGTCGGCGCCGGTCAAAGTCTTTGATCCGAAACACCATTCGCACCGCGTTGCCGATCTTGACCTGGCCGGGCTCGAAGTCAGTGAACTCGAGCATGCAGTTTGCGCCATCGGCGAATTCGACATTGCCATAGATATAAGGCGGTAACGGCGTATAAGCCAGCCAATCCTCGGTATAGGACTTCACGCGCCCGATGAGTCCCGACAGGCTCTCGCCCTCCTGCGTGTCGATTTCTCCGCATTTAACGCACAGCTGCGCACGCGGGTACTGCAAGGTATTGCAGGACTTGCAGCGCCCACCCACCATGCCGGTGATGTCCTTGCGGCGGCGATAAAACACGGATTGCGCCGTGCGATTGTCGCGTTCGGCACGCAAACCGAAATCCAGATCGAGTTGATTCCGCAGGGCGAGAAACTTGGTGTAGTTGTCGAGCACCCGACGGGCTTTGAGGTAACGCCCGGGGCCGTGGGTCGGCTGCAGATCAGCGAGTCGTGCAGTGGTCTCAAGAACAATCGCGTCAGCCCCCTGACCAAATCCGATGACCAATATTTTCTCGCCAGGCACCGCCGTTTCGAGCGCCTGCGCGAGCATCAATAAGGGATGCGCGGCGCCGCAGTCCCCGACTTGGGTGGTCAGCGGATCGACAAATAGCGCCGCATCCACTTTCAAGATCTTGGCCACCCCTTTGACGATAGCCACCGCGGCGGGCATGACAAAACGATGGATCTCGCTCAATTCGAGCCCGGCGTTTTGGGTGGCGGCATGCACCGCACGGGGCACCAGCTTGTTATAACCCTCTTCGCGGATCCAGCGCTCTTCGAGCGCATAGTCGTAGTCGCCGTCGGTTGCGCGATATTGATCGATCATGTCTTCGTGGATCGAGGCCGCGCCTTTGACGACGGCAATCGGCTCGCCGGTACCAAACACGAAACCTGCCGCGCCGTGACCGTAATTCATTTCCTGTGTGCTGCCGGGCTTGGTTTCACGGCAATCGGCGGCCAGCAGCAAGGTGGTTCGTGTGCTCGCGGTCAGGCCTAACCGCACCAAGGCGCTGCTCCCCGCGCGCCGGCTGCCACCTAGATCTTCGGTGGTCAGGTCGGGAGGACAGAGTAAGGCATCGCCCACCACGCCGCTGTTACTGCGATCCGCGAACGGCAGCGTCGTAGAGGCGAGTTGTAAATGATCGAGTGGCTGCGTGAACCCAGCCAAACAATTGCGGCCCGCTTCAACCGCGAGGGTGATGCTGTCTTCGTCCCAATTGGCGACCGCGCGTTCGCCCTTGGCGAGGCCTTTGATGCCAGGGACTGCCCAACTCACGGCGTCCGCGATGACACTGCGGGCCAGTCTGAAGCTCGGCACATAGGCCCCGTAAGAAAGGATTCCATAACTCATGGTTCGTTCTCGTGCTCCGGATTGGTTGTGGTCGGAATATGACAAGGACCACTTAGAAAAGAAATAGTCCTGTCACATTCTTGTCATTTAACACCAGTACGCTTCGCGCCTCGATTTTGTTTTAAAGGATTGCACAGTGGCTACTCCAAGATCTCCCTTGTTCTCCCTTGCCTTGACCTTGGCGCTTGCGACGCCGGTTGCCCCAGTACTCGCCGCCAACGATGCCATGCTTCAGTTGTTAAAGGTATTACATGATAAAGGCACGATCGATGATGAGACCTTCGACGCGATAAAGGTCGCGGCGCAGGC
>JAYUEZ010000087.1:0-6880 GCA_043738965.1 Gammaproteobacteria bacterium | reverse complement strand
GCTTGCACAGCGCAAAGCAAATCCAGTCACACTTCTGACTTCAGGCGTCCTATCGGGCCCAAGAAGCATCCCTTCCCGCCTCGTTGCGCTGTTCACCGGTAAGCTCAAGCTTAGGTCGGGCTTCCTCGTTGAAACACAACCCGCCGTCGCCATTCTCGCGTCGCGGAGCCCAGAGGCGGCTGCATGGTGGCAAGGAAACGCTTCGCATCAGCTAAAGCCCAAACGCTACTTTGTTTTTCCACCGGAGGTTGGCAATGTCAGCGAAGCAATTGCGGAGGCCTAACTCTCCATGAGGGGTGTCTTTGGTGAAATGCTATAGCGAACTTCCAGCCGGACAGATTCGAGACTCACAGACCAATGGTGCTCGCCGGAATTAGGCGGCATCATGCGTTCGCGGACGCAATCGAGAATATTCCATCCCAATGGACAGAATTCCGGTGTAATACGGGAGCATCTGTTCGAATTGGCTCTGACGTCTATGGGGTCATCCGGGGGCACAACGAATCTGGATTCGAGTACACGTCTAAACTCAATTCACATGCAAATTTGTCGTCCGCATGGACGGAGTCAATCAGGATGGCCCCCCGTAGCTTCACGAAGTTCAGAAGGCGGTCCGCGGCTCGACCACCCTCAAGGACTAGGGCTATGATGCCAACACGCGCACATCCACTTACAAAAGCGCCGTGATAACCGAAAGGAGCGGCGACGGACCCTTAGTGGTTCGCCGCGACATGCATGACCAGCCCAGAAGACACCGCGCCAACGCGCACCGAATCGCTCGAAAAATGGTTACGCGAGCGCAATTGCACCGAAGTTGAATGCATTATTCCCGATTTCTCCGGCATCGCGCGCGGGAAAATCATGCCGGCCAGCAAGTTTTGGAAGGAAGAACGCTTACGCCTGCCGGAAGGCGTGTTTGTGCAGACGGTGACTGGTGAGTATCCCGAAGACGACGTCACCGATCCCACCGAGCCCGATATGTTGCTGAGGCCCGATGTCTCGACGATTCGGCTGGTGCCGTGGGCCGCCGAGCCCACCGCCCAGGTTATCCACGATTGCTATTACAACGACGGCCGGCCGGTTGATCTGGCGCCGCGCACGGTGCTGCGGCGAGTGTTGGAGCTCTACGCGCGGCGCGGCTGGAAGCCTATTGTTGCGCCCGAACTCGAATTTTTCCTGGTCGAAAAAAACATCGATCCCGATCTGCCGCTGAAACCCCCGATCGGCCGCTCCGGGCGCCCCGAGACCGCGCGCCAGGCCTATGGCATTGACGCGGTCAACGAATTCGATCCGCTGTTTGAGGACATCTACGCTTATTGTGAGATCCAAGAACTCGATATCGACACGCTCATTCATGAATCGGGCGCGGCGCAGATGGAGATCAACTTTCTGCACGGCGATCCGATGGATCTCGCGGATCAGGCGTTTCTTTTCAAGCGCACCTGTCGCGAGGCCGCCTATCGGCATGGCATCTACGCCACCTTCATGGCCAAACCGCTGAAGGACGAACCGGGTAGCGCCATGCATATTCACCAAAGCGTGGTCGATGCCAAGACCGGCGAGAATATTTTTGCCACGGCCGACGGCAAGTTAACCGATTTATTTTTGTCGCACATCGCTGGTTTGCAGAAATACCTGCCGCCGGCGATGTCGTTTTTTGCACCGAATGTGAACTCCTATCGGCGCTTGGCGGCCGGCGATTTCGCGCCGATGAATGTGCAGTGGGGCTATGACAATCGCACGGTGGGTCTGCGCGTGCCGGTGTCCGAGCCGCAGGCCACGCGCGTCGAGAATCGCGTGGCGGGTGCGGATGTGAATCCGTATCTCGCGATTGCATTGTCGCTCGCCTGCGGGTATCTCGGGATGACGGAAGGCTTGCGGCCGTCGTCGCCGCTCAGCGAAAGCGGATATGACCTTGGCTATCAGCTGCCGCGCAATCTCGAAGACGCGCTTAAATTGCTGGAATCCTGTAGTGCGTTGAAAGAAATTATTGGCGAACGCTTCATCAAATGTTACGCCGCCGTCAAGCAGAAAGAATACGCCACGTTTTTCCATGTGATTAGTTCTTGGGAACGCGAGTTCTTGCTGCTCAACGTGTGATTCCCGCCATGCAACGCACCACCGCCGAGTGGCAGGCCATCGACCGCCAGCACTACTTGCATCCGTTTAGCGATCCCAAGGCGTTACACGAGTCTGGTACGCGCATCATCACGCGGGCCGAAGGCGTGTGGTTGTGGGATTCCGACGGCAATCGAATTCTCGATGGCATGGCGGGTCTGTGGTGCGTCAACGTGGGCTACGGCCGGCGCGAATTGGTGGAGGCCGCGACCGCGCAGCTGACCGAACTTCCGTACTACAACAATTTTTTCAAGACTGCGACACCGCCGGTCCTTGCGTTATCGGCCTTGCTCGCCGAAGTCACGCCGCCGCAGTTCAATCACGTTTATTTTTCGAATTCTGGTTCCGAGGCGAATGATACCGTGGTGCGGTTGGTGCGCCGTTACTGGGATGTGATGGGCGAGCCACGGCGTAAAACCATTATTAGCCGTTGGCAGGGTTACCATGGCAGTACCATGGCTGGCGCGAGTTTGGGTGGGATGCCAGCGATGCACGCGCAGGGCGATCTCCCGATCCCCGGCATCGTGCATATCGATCCGCCTTATTGGTATGGTCTCGGCGGCACGTTGAGCCCTGAAGAATTCGGACTCAACGCGGCGCGCTGGCTGGAACGCAAGATCCTGGAGCTCGGACCGGAGCGCGTTGCAGCTTTCATCGGCGAACCCATTCAAGGCGCGGGCGGGGTGATCATTCCACCGTCGACCTATTGGCCTGAAGTCCAGCGCATCTGTGACAAATATGGCGTGCTGTTGGTATCCGATGAAGTGATCTGCGGCTTCGGCCGCACGGGGCGGTGGTTTGGTTGCGAGACCTTTGGTTTCAAGCCCGATCTGATGACCATCGCGAAAGGCCTGTCGTCGGGTTATCTCCCAATCGGTGGCGTCATGGTCGGCGATAAAATCGCCAAGGTCATGATCGAGTCAGGCGGTGAATTCAATCACGGCTATACGTATTCCGGGCACCCGACCTGCTGCGCGGTGGCGGAATGCAATATTCGAATACTGCGCGACGAAAAGATAATCGAAACCGTCGCGATCGATACGGGCCCGTACCTGCAAAACCGTCTGCGTGAGTTAGCCGAACATCCATTGGTGGGCGAAGCGCGGGGAATCGGTCTTATTGGTGCGCTTGAATTGGTTCAGCACAAGGCAACCCGCGCGCGCTTTACGCCATTGGGCGATGTGGGCACTGTGTGCCGCGATTTTTGCTTTCAGCAGGGGCTCATCATGCGGGCGGTCGGCGACACCATGATTATTGCACCGCCATTGATCATTACGCGTGAGGAGATCGATGAACTCGCACTACGCGCGCGCCGCTGCTTGGATTTAACGGCCGCCGCGCTCGGCATCGCCAACTGAGGCGGGAAATCATTCGCGGGCGGCGCCGCAAAAAAACTGGTTGCGGCCCGTCCGTGGAATCGCGTAATGTCAAACGGAAGGCCGAAGGCGCCGCCAAATAGCAACAGCTCGCACCCACTCGTTATCGCTTGAGGAGAATCCGCATGGAATTATTCTTGTGTCGAAGCGCGTTACTCGTCGGCCTCGTCGTTGGACTTGCCGGCTGCGGTGGTGGCAATGGCGATCAGAAGGCGGCAACGGAAAAGGCTGCCGCCGAGGCGACTAGTCCCAGTGCGCCAGCCGTCCCGAGCGCCGCGCCAGCAGTGACTCCTGCGCCAAGTGCCTCGGCCGACAGCGACGGCGAGCAAGTCCTCAACATCTACAATTGGTCGGACTATATCGCCGAAGACACCATCGCCAATTTCGAAAAGGAAACCGGTATTAAGGTCCGCTACGATGTCTTCGATTCGAACGAAGTCCTCGAAGCCAAATTACTTGCTGGCAACACGGGCTACGACATCGTGGTGCCGTCGGCAAGCTTCGTTGCCCGTCAAATCCAAGCAGGAGTATTTCAGGCCCTCGATAAAGGCAAGCTGCCGAATTACAAAAATCTCGACCCGGACATCATGAAGGTGCTTGCCGGGTATGACCCTGACAATCAACACGTGCTGCCGTGGATGTGGGGCACCACCGGGATTGGCTATAACGTGAAGATGATCAAGGACCGCATGCCGGACGCACCACTCGGCAGCTGGGACATGATTTTCAAGCCCGAAATCGTCGCCAAATTTAAGGACTGCGGCGTGTCGACCCTTGATGCGCCGAGCGAAGTATTTCCGAGCGCTTTGCGCTATCTCGAATTACCGACCGGTAGTCAGACCGAAGAGAACTTGAAAAAGGCTGAAACGCTGGTCATGGGCGTACGACCCGCTGTTAAGTATTTCCATTCCTCGCAATACATCAACGATCTCGCGAACGGCGAACTCTGTCTGGTGCTGGGCTGGAGTGGCGACATCATCCAGGCCCGCGCGCGCGCCGTTGAAGCCAAGAATGGCCACGACATCGCGTATTTCATTCCCAAGGAAGGCGCACTTTTGTGGGTGGATACGATGGCGATCCCGAAGGATGCAAAGCATACCGCCAACGCCTACAAGTTCCTCGACTATGCGTTGCGTCCAGCGGTCATCGCCGCCGTGTCGAATTTTGTGCACTACGCGAACGGCAATGCAGCCGCGACATCGCTGGTTGACGAAGCCATTCGGACGGATGTGTCGGTGTATCCGACACCGGAAACCAAGGCCAAGCTGTTCCCAAATGTGGTCAATACGCCCGAATATGATCGCCTAGTAACGCGAACCTGGACGCGCATTAAAACCAATCAATAACGCGCGACTTTAACGCTACCGACGACGCAGGGGGGGAGCTGATGACCGACGGCAAGCATCCGGAGGCGCCGATTTCCGAGCCGTGGAAGGATCCGCACGCCACCCCCTACATCCGCATACAAAATGTCACCAAGAAATTTGGTGACTTCACCGCGGTCAATAATGTTTCGCTGAATATCTATCAGCAGGAGTTGTTCTGCTTGCTGGGCGGGTCCGGTTGCGGCAAGAGCACCTTGCTCCGAATGCTGGCCGGCTTTGAAGAGCCGGATGGCGGTCAAATCTTTATCGACGGTCAAGACATGGCGGGGATCCCGCCGTATCAACGGCCAGTCAACATGATGTTTCAATCCTACGCGCTGTTTCCCCACATGACGGTGCAGGACAATGTGGCGTTTGGCTTGAAGCAGGACAACACGCCAAAAAACGAGCTTTGGGAGCGCGTTAAATCCATGCTCGATATGGTGAAGCTGGGGTCGTTCGCGAGCCGCAAGCCACATCAGCTTTCCGGCGGACAACGCCAGCGCGTGGCGCTGGCGCGTTCACTGATCAAGCAACCGAAGCTCTTGCTGCTCGATGAACCACTGGGCGCGTTGGATAAAAAGCTGCGTGAATCGACGCAATTTGAATTGATGAATATTCAAGAGAAACTCGGCGTGACTTTCGTGGTGGTGACTCACGATCAAGAAGAGGCGATGACGCTGTCGACGCGCATCGGCGTCATGAACGCGGGGCAAATCGTCCAAGTGGGCACGCCGACCGAGATCTACGAATTCCCCACCAGCCGCTTCGTCGCTGATTTCATCGGCTCGGTCAATATGTTTCAGGGGCGAATAGTTGATGAAGATAACGATTACGTGCGGATCAGTTCAGACGAAGCGGGTTGCACGATCTTTATCAATCACGGCGTGGCAGCGCCGCCGAGCGCCGTGCTCGCGGTGGCATTACGTCCGGAAAAAATCGTGATCTCGCGCGAAGCACCAGCCAACGCGACGGAGAACTGCACGCACGGCGTGGTCGAAGGCATTGCCTATATGGGCGATGTGTCGGTGTACAACGTCCGGTTACACACCGGGAAGCTCGCGAAAGTGACTCAACCAAATTTGGTGCGTCACGCCGATACCATTAATTGGGATGACCATGTGTATTTGCATTGGCATGCGGCGAGCGGGATCGTGTTGACCATATGAGCCGCATCGGCTACCTACCGCTCGGCGATCGGCTAGCGGTGTCCACTGAACCGCTGATGCGGACCTTGGTGCGGATCCCGCCTATCCGTTTGCTCCTCAATGCCCTCGGCTATCTCGGGCTCGGGCTCAGGGGACGGGGTGTGGTGATCCTAATCCCTTATGCCTGGCTTACCTTGTTCTTTTTGATTCCGTTTGTGATCGTGCTCAAGATTTCGGTGGCGGATCAGATCATCGCGCAGCCGCCGTACAGCGCCCTTTATGAGGTAACCGAAAAGGGTTATCTCATGATCAAACTGAACTTAAGTAACTATAAATTTCTGCTCGATGATGCGCTGTATTGGAAGGCGTATCTGAATTCGGTCAAGATTGCTTTCTTCTCCGCGCTCATGTGCCTCATCATTGGTTACCCGATGGCCTATGGCATGGCGCGCGCGCAGCCCGCGTGGCGCAATGTGTTGTTGATGCTCGTGGTATTGCCGTTCTGGACGTCGTTTTTGTTGCGGGTATATGCGTGGATCGGACTGCTGAACAACAACGGCATCATCAACAACATCTTGATCGGTTTGGGTCTCATTGATCATCCTATCGTGATGATGAAAACCGATTTCGCGGTTTACGTTGGCATCGTGTATTCGTATCTGCCGTTCATGATCTTGCCGCTTTACACCGCGCTCGAAAAAATGGATATGACCTTGCTCGAGGCGGCAGCCGATTTAGGGTGTCGACCGTTCAAGGCATTCGTGACGATTACCTTGCCGCTGTCGCTGCCCGGCATCATCGCCGGATTTTCACTGGTGTTTATTCCGGCGCTGGGCGAATTCGTCATTCCGGATCTTCTGGGCGGCACCGATAC
>JAYUEZ010000086.1:0-2610 GCA_043738965.1 Gammaproteobacteria bacterium | reverse complement strand
CTTAAGCCAATCCATACCGGCTCGGACATTGAGCTAGTGCGATAGAACACCAGCTGGATTTTTCGTGTGCGTTTTTTGCTTTCGAGCATCACGCACCTTTATAAGTACATGTACTGAATAAAGTGCTTACATGCAAGGCGTTCGTCATGCTGTCGCCAGATTTCGCGTCTTTGGTGCGAAAATTTTCGATCACGCACGTTGCACGCGATTGTGATCGCCCTGCTGACTTAAGGGGGGGAAACAAAATGAATAACGGCGGGGTAGCAAGCGGGGGCACCTTGCTGATCATGCCTTCGACTTCTGTAGTCAAGTCATGAAGTTAGGAAAAAATTTCGAGTTCACCCGTACCGTACCTTGAATAGTTTGCACAGCCAACGGAGCAACGCGCGCCAACGACTGTGCAGTAAGGCGCGTAGGAGACGGCCGGCGTCTAACGCCGCGATTGGTGCCGTGTCTGCGTGTGCCGAGTTTTCACTTGGAGTCGGCGCAGTTCCGGCGGCAAGCTTTGCTTCGAGATTTGTCGCGAACTGTGCAGTCAACTCGCGCGCCACTTCATTCAAGATGCCGGTGCGACCGAACTGGGCGAGCGGTCCAGTGAGATTGATGTCGGCATCGACCGTCACCTGCGTGCCATTCGTCACTGCGGCGAGCCGATAGGTAAACTCCGCCTGCGCGCGACTGCCACCCTTCTTGTCGACGCCCCTTCCTTTTATCCGCGAGACGTGCGCTACGTGATCCGTTTCGATAATCGTCGCCTCGCCCTCGAACGTTGCACTTACCGCCCCGAGTTTCACTTTGATCCTTCCGACGAAAACCTCTGGTTGTGGTTGCCCGGCGAGTTCGAGTCCCGGCAGGCAGGTCACGACCTGCGGCACATCCTGGAAAAACTCCCACACGCGCGCCGCGGACTGATTTACGGTGAACGATTCAGAAATACGAGGCATTGAAGCACCACCGGAAAGAACACTATGGTGATTGCGAGCGGCGATGGGGTCAATCCAAATTTGACCGCTGCGCCGTCGTATTCAATACTCAAACAACAGCACGGCACGCGACCAAGGAGTAGACCATGAGCGATCACGCAGCACTCACCGCGCTTTTCTGTAAGAATTTTGAACGCTGTGCGATTGGCTCCGGGCAGCGGGTGGTTGTGCTCTCGGAAGGCCTGCAGTTGCGCGACTACGCGCTCGCGTCCGTCGCGGCCGCGCGGCGGCTCGGTGCCACGGTTGAAGACCTCAACATTCCGGCCGAGCATGCGCTCGATGCCAACGCACGCATGGCCAATATCGGCAAGAACAATTTGTCGAAGTATCCGGCGGCGCTCCAACGTTGCCAACGCGCCGACATCGTGATCGATCACATGCTGCTGCTGTTCTCGCCGGAGCAGATCGCGATGCAGGAGGCCGGTACCCGCGTACTCCTGATCGTCGAGCCAGTCGAGATCCTCGAGCGTCTGCTGCCGCAGGAGGGCTTACGTGAAAGAGTCGAAGCCGCCGAGATTCGCCTGCGGCGCGCGCGGACGCTGCGCTTCATCAACCCAGCCGGCACCGACGTGACCTATCAACTCGGTCAGAAACCGGTCATGACCGAATACGGTTACACCGATCGCCCGGGGCGCTGGGACCACTGGCCGGGCGGCTTCCTCGCGACGCTCGCCGCCGAGCACGGGGTCAACGGGCGGGTGGTTATGGCGCCGGGTGATATTTTGTATCCGCAGAAGTATTCATTAAGAAATCCGATTGTATTCACCATCGAGCACGGCCGGGTGAGCGCGATCACGGGCGATACCGACGCGCGGTCCTTGCGCGAGTTCATCGAGTCCTATCACGATCCGCGTGCTTATGCGGTCTCGCACATCGGCTGGGGTTTGAACGAACTCTGCGAGTGGAACACGGAGCTACCGGGCATCGGCATGGACGGCCGTGCCTACTGCGGCAATGTATTGTTTTCGCTGGGACCGGACACAGAGTTCGGCGGCACCAATGACACCGCCTGCCATCTGGATCTGCCAATGCGGAATTGTACGTTGTGGTTGGACGATGAAATGATCGTCGAGAAGGGCAGGATCATTCCGGCGGATATGCGCGCAGCTTAGGCGACAACTACCCGTAAGGAGACTCTGCCTTTAGCCGAGATCCCCTAAATCACCGACGCCGCACCGCGGCCGCCGCCGCGCCATGCCGGTAGCGTCGAAACGAGCTGCCAGAGACTCGCTAGATCATGCGCTGGCGCGAACACATCCACATGTTTCAGTGCAGCGGCCATGCCGCGCGCGGTGGGTTCGTAGCCCTCGATGCCGAGCAGGGGATTCAACCAGATGAGCGCGTGACTCTGACGGCGCAGACTGTCCACGGCACGCTCGATCGCGGCCGGCTCACCGGCATCCAATCCGTCGCTCAAGATCAACGTGAAGGTGTGCGCACCGCTCAGGCTGCGATCGTAATCGCGCAGAAACCGTTCGAGACAGGCGCCGATCTGGGTACCGCCGCCGCACGCCGGTACCAGCGTTGGCAGCGCAGACCAGGGTTGGTCAAGCCAGAGATCGGTCACGCGTATGAGCTCTGTCGCGAACAGAAAAACTTCGACCTGCCACACCCGGCGCAGCACCGC
>JAYUEZ010000085.1:0-2611 GCA_043738965.1 Gammaproteobacteria bacterium | reverse complement strand
TGATCATGAGCACTCGGATACCCGCGTGATAGCATTCGGTAAGCGCCTCGTGAACCGTAGGTCGCACGGGATCGGCCAACCCGAGCAGTCCGAGAAATTCGAATTGAAAGGCAGTCTGGTCGGTCGGCCACTGCTGTGGATCAGCCTCTGCACGCGCCACACCGAGCACTCGCAATCCGTCAGCGGCCAGTGCGTTGACCTGTGTCTGTAAGACCGCCCAACGCTCGCAAGACAGCTTGCACACGCTCGCGATCGCTTCGGGCGCCCCCTTCGCCGTGGCCAATCCGTGATCGTTCGCGAGCCGCCATGCATGACAATGCACCAGCAATCTTGGCGACAGCGCGTACTCCCGTTCCAATTTCATTGCTTGCGGTGCGTCAAGCCCAGGGTTCAAAAATAACTGACCCGCGGCGTGCAGTGCTTTTTCCATCGGATCGAAGGGCGTTTGTTCGCTCGCCTGAATGCTCGTTAACAAGAGTCGTTCGAAGCGTCCCGCGAGTGGTCCGATCTGTTGCTCGAGGTCGACTTTTTCGTCATCGATCACGAGACGCTTCAACGCCATTCGATTCATCGTGAGGGTGCCGGTCTTATCCACGCACAGCACAGTCGCTGCACCCAGCGTCTCGATCGCAGAAACTTGGCGGGTCAGCACGCGTTCCTTGGAGATACGCCACGCACCCAGCGCTAGAAATACCGTGAGCACGACCGGAAATTCCTCGGGCAGAATCGCCATCGCGAGCGTGATCCCAGCCAAGACGCCATCCAACCAGGGTCCACGAGTAAGACCATAAAGCACAACCACAAGAATACAGAGACCGGATCCAATCAATGCGATCGATCGAACCATCTTCGCGGTCTCGCGCTGCAGCGGCGATTGCCCTTTGGAGATTCCCGCGAGCGCCTGCCCGATCCGCCCGATCTGGGTGGCGGCACCGATGGCGATCACTTTGCCTAACCCATGGCCTCGCACCACCATCGTTCCCGAAAATACAAATGGCTGCTCTTCACCGCCAGCCACACTGATTTGACGCACGCCATCCCAGGCCACTTTGTCCACGGGAACTGACTCGCCCGTCAGCAGTGATTCGTCCGCCCGCAGATCGCTGACGGTCCACAGCACCGCATCAGCGGGAACCCGATCACCCTCTTGGATGACGAGTACGTCGCCGCGCACAACTTCGCGGCCGGGGATCCGAATGCGCTCACCATTGCGGATGACGAGTGCGCGCGGGCTTGCGAGATCGCGTAACTCCGCCAGCGCTCGCTCAGTTCTGCGCTCCTGGTAAATCGTGATGATCAGGATCACGGATACCGACGAAAGCAACACCAAGGCTTCTTGTACATCGCCCAGCAACAAATAGATCGCACCGCCCGCGATGAGCAGCAGGAACATCGGCTCGCGCAAAACCTCAAGCGCAATATCGCGCAGGCTTCGATTCAACGGCGATACGAGTTCATTCGGCCCTTCGAGTCGCAGACGCTCGGTCGCGTCGAGCGGACTCAGGCCATCGAGATTTCGTTGCGTGATTTCCAAGCTACTGATGTCCTTGTTCTTCTCTAGTCGGCTTTCCAGAACCTCTGCATTTCTAGAAACGTGAACGACGCCGACCATGTAATGAGAACGAATCCGGTCAGCGCCTCCGTGCCGGTCAGAAATCGGATCGCGCCCGCTGGGACAAGGTCGCCGAGACCAAGAGTTGTATAGACGACTGCGGAGAAGTAGACGAGATCGAACAAGCCGCCGCCCGAACCGTGTATTCGGCCGAAACTCTGATCATCCAGCAGTACAAAATATCCAATCCCGAACAGCCATACCTCCGCGACGTGGAGCGCGAGGAGACCAAAGATAAGCAGCAATATCCGCCGCCGGCGAATGCGAATGTGCAGTCTCGCCAACGCTCGCGTAAGCCACGAGAACACTTCGTAATGCAGCAGAACACAGGCGAGCACAATAAACCCCGTGACGACGACCACAGCGATATTGTGACCGCTGAAAAGTGCTTGATCGGTGGGCATTGACTTAGGACGGCGCTCAGCAGTTGTGCTCATTCGACGCCGCCACAGTGTGTGACGGCACAGGTTGAGGAGATTGATGCGGATCAATGCGCGGAGTATCACGCGCTTGATCGACGTCAAGGTCGAAGCCGATGGCCGTAGTTTACTTTATTGCATCATCATATGAACGAACGAGTTCCGCCCTTGCACATCGTTTGCCCGAGCTGCTACGTGACAAATCGCATGCCAGAAGAGCGGCTCGCCGATCGACCTACTTGCGGAAAGTGCAAGCATCCTCTCTTCAATGGACTACCCGTCGAACTCGACTCGATGCACTTCGACCGAATGATCCAAGCCACGGACATCCCGGTGGTGATCGATTTCTGGGCGCCATGGTGTGGGCCGTGCCGCATGATGGCGCCGCATTTCGCGGCCGCGGCCGCGACGCTTGAGCCGCGGGTCAGATTCGTGAAGGTAAATAACGACGAGGCACCTATGATCGCCGAGCGCTTCAATATCCGCAGCATCCCCACACTGGTCTTGGTGATGAACGGCTTCGAGACAGCACGTCAGCCCGGCGCGAGTTCACGTGAGGCCCTGATTAAATGGATCACCG
>JAYUEZ010000084.1:0-6887 GCA_043738965.1 Gammaproteobacteria bacterium | reverse complement strand
CGTAGAAAACGACGGATTGGCCCGGCGTCACCGCCCGCTGTGGGCGGTCGAAGCACACTTGCACCGTGTGGTCATCGACGGCCTCGATCAGGCAATCTTGATCCGGTTGGCGATAGCGAGTTTTGGCCCGGCAGCGCAGTGGAAATCTGGGCGCGACGCCGGCCACCCAGGTCACCTGATCGGCGATGAGCGCGTGGCTGAGTAGAGCCGGATGGTCGTGGCCTTGCGCCACGGTGAGTTCATTGCGGGCGACGTCTTTGGCCACCACATACCAGGCGCCTTCAGTGGCGCCTTTAACGCCGCCAATGCGCAGGCCTTCGCGCTGCCCCAGTGTGTAGTAAACCACCCCGACGTGTTCACCGAGGTCGCGGCCCTCAATACTACGAATCGGTCCGGGCTGCGCTGGCAAGTAACGGCTCAAGAATTCACGAAAGGGCTGCTCACCGATGAAACAAATTCCAGTGCTGTCTTGTTTGTCATGGGTTACGAGCCCGCGGCGTTGGGCGCAATCGCGGACCGCGGGTTTCAGTAGTTCGCCTATTGGGAAACAGGTAGCGGAGAGCTCAGCCTGGCCGAGGCTGTACAAAAAATAACTTTGATCCTTGGCCGGATCATCGCCCTTCAGTAGTTCTAATTGATCACCACGCTGACGGATCCGCGCGTAATGACCGGTGGCGATACTGTGTCCACCGAGCGCGCGGGCGTGGTCAAGAAAAGCTTTGAACTTCACTTCCTTGTTGCACAGCACGTCCGGGTTCGGGGTGCGGCCGCGGGCGTACTCCGCTAAAAAGTCGGCGAACACCCCATCCCAGTAAGCCTGCGAGAGATCCACCGTGTTAAGCGGAATGTCGAGTCGTTCGCAGACTGCTAGTGCGTCCGCCACATCGTCTTCCCAGCGACAATGTCCGTCCGCCAGTGGCTCGTTCCAATTCTTCATAAACACCGCGGAGACCTGGTAGCCAGCGTCTTTCAACAACAGCGCGCTGACCGATGAATCTACGCCGCCCGAAATTGCCACGACCACGCGACAGTTCGCGGGCGGTAAATGATTGGTCTTAGAAGCGGAGATCATGAATGAGGGATAAGGGGTAGCGTGTTCCTGCTAGATAATCGTCGATACACCGTAGCACGAGCGGGCTGCGATGTTTCGCGGACTCCGCGGCGAGCTCGTCGCGTGTTAACCACACGGTACGAATAATTTCGGTATCCAACGTGCGCGCCGAATCGTGTGTCAGCAACCTGCCATGAAAGCAGAATCGTAGATACGTGATCGCGCTGTCGGGCGGTTGCATCAAATACACGCCGACTAGACCTAGCGGTTCGATATGCCACGCGCTTTCTTCCAGCGTTTCGCGGCACACGGCCTGAAGTAGGGTCTCGCCAGCATCAAGGTGGCCGGCCGGTTGGTTATAAACAGCCCGGCCATTGTCCAGCTCTTCGACCAGCAAAAAGCGACCGTCCCGCTCCAAGATGGCGGCGACGACGGTGTTTGGTTTCCAGAATTCGCTGGTCATAAATCCCCCCTCACCCCAGCCCGCGAAGGGAAAGGGCCTTTGTTAAAGGCGTTCAACTTTCGGGTTCGTCCAACCACCGGTAATCGAATAGCGTTTTTGCAAGAATTTGTCGACTTGTTCCGGGATCGATTTAAACACCTTTTGACCGAGATAGATCGCGGCCCCAACGCCAATACCGGCCGGACCAAAGAACGCACTGGCGAGCGGTATGCTTTTCGACAGCGAAGGCGTGACGACGGCATGTTGGTCGTAATCCTGCTGAGCCAATCCGGTGCGCCCGGAAATTTCCACCTTGGCCGAGGGACCTTCCATGTACAGGCTATTGGTATAGGCGTTGCCTTGCTGCAGTTCGAACCAGCCTTCGATATGGTCGAAGACAAACCCCTTCTCGAACAAGTCCGCAAAATCAAACGACAAGCGACGCGGTAACGTTTGCAGGCTCAATAGCCCAAACAGGCGTCCGCTGCCCGGCTCGATATCAAGGAAGCGGCCTTTGCCGACGCGCAGATTCAATTTGCCATCCAGGCGATCCAACGTGAAATCCGCCGGCGTTCCGTGCCACGCGGCTTCGATATCGAGTTGGGTTTCGCCGCCATCGATGGCTTGGGCGTTATAGCCAAAATGCTGCAGTATCGGGCCGAGCGCTTCGCCTTTTAACCCGATCGTAAATTGCGATTCATGATTCGCGCCCGTCACGGTCCAGCGCCCCGTCGCGTGCATTTGAAAGGTCGGGTTTTGAAATAACAACGACTGGAGATCGAGGCCATCCGCGAGACGCTGCGTCGCGAACGCGGCTTGGCCAAGATCAAGATCTTGATATTTGAACGATGTGCAGGCCATCACCAAGGCGGGCATGCGTCGCGGATCAACCGCACTTTGCTCGCCATCGCTTTTGATCGCCGCAAGCCACAGACGATCGAAATTCAACGTGAGTGGCGCCTGCGCCAGGTCGATCGGAATAGTCACATCGCCAGCCGCACGGGCGCTGTCGACACGTACGCGCCACGCCACCGTATCACGATGTCCGTTAAACGTGACACGGTCGAAGTCCTGCCCCAACGTGCGGAAATTAGCGACTTTGATTTCGAAGGCCATGGGCAGTGACAGCGTCGGTAGGGTTGCGTCGCGCATCAGCGCGGCCCATTCGCCGAGCGGCAGCGTGTCGAGATCGCCGTGCACGTAGAGTCCGTCGTGAGTAAGCGCTGCGGTGTTTGGCCCTAACGCCACATCGACGCGGGATACCTGCGATTCGCCGTCGGCCGGGATTTGCTCGAGCATTAGATGCAAGCCGTCGCCGAGGGCAAGTTGCGTGGTGTGGGCTTCGGTCGCGCCGAGCGTCGCCTCGATGCGGAGTGGTTGCTGGGCGCCCGCCGCTTTACCAAACGGCCACGGTAACGCCACCTCGAGACCAGCGAGGGTGGATTCAAGCACTAGTTGTTGCGGTCGGTCAGGCGCGTGGGGGACAGTCAACACGGCCTGCCACGGCGCCGCGCCCTGCAGCGCATCGAGTTGGTGATTGATCGCCAGCCAGTGATGCACATAGGGCGCGTAATGCGCCAAATGACCGAGCAGTTGCGTCGCATCGGAGGTGCCAGTCATCCGGAATTCACTATCGTGATTGGGATCGCCTATGCCACCACTGACCGTCAAACCGACGTGTTCGCCGCGATAGTTCGCGGTTAAGGCTTCGCCATGCCATGCCTCGTGCGTGAAACCGAGGTCGCCCTTTAGATCTTCGATCGCGACGTGATGGCGTGCCGAGCGGAGCGTGTTGCCGTCAAACCCAATTTGCCCAATGACGCTATGTTTACCGCCCACGTGCAGACCTAAATTCATGTCGAGCGTGAGGTCGAAGGGCCCGTCGATTTCGAGATCGGCGAGTTCGCTAAGCGCGCTTTCGTGTAACGGACTCTCGCGTAATACGCGCAGCGCATCGGTCAACGTCGCGCGGACGGTACCCTTCACCAGCAGAATGGGTTCCACGCTAAAAATATCCGCGATTGAATACTGAGCCTGGCGCAATGGCGAATCGAAAAACAGCGCCCGTGTCAGTTCACCGCTTAAGTGGCGGCCGCGAAAGGCGAGCGTACTGTCCACACCAGCGACGAGCGGCCAATGTTCGGAGTAACGCAGATCGACGTCCTCGACGTTGAAATCCGCGCTGAACAAACCATCGTCGTGATCGAACGGGAAGGCGTTCAGCGGACCGCGCAGTGTCAAATGTCCCGCTTTCAGTACGCCGCTAACAAAGGCGGTGCGCAGCCAATGATCGCCGTGCGGATGCATGATCTCGCGCGGCATGAATTCATTGAAGCGGGTGAGATCGCCGGTCCCTAGGCTGACTTCTAGATCGACCAGCGGTGAAGTGCCGTCGCCGCGCTCGAGGCTGCCCGTGACCTGCAACGGAAAATCATTCACCACGGCCGCGAGTTCTAGCGATGAATGCAGCGGAGCGTCCGCTGCATTCGTCCAGCGCAGTGCGCTGGTTAACTTGGTGACGGTAAGTGGCGCGACGAGGCGCGGATGGTGCATGACGAATTCGGCGTTTACCGCGTTTACCGCGCCGCCGCTCGCATTCACCGCAAAGCCTGCCGTCAGCCCCGCAAGGTCCGACCCAGACGCCGTGGCGAGCGTCAACGCGTCGACCCGGCCACTGGCGTACCCCATTGCCGCGGCGGCGCGATCGACGCCTACTCGCAACTCCCGGAGTTCGCCGTGCGCGTCGAGTGCGGTGATGTGTGCGGGCGCTGGCAGCCAGTCTGGCGGTAGCCAGTCCGCGATGAGTTTTACCGCCGCTAATGACATCCGATCGGCGCTCAAACGGAGGCGGTGTGCGGCGGGCGCATAACCCACACGCCAATCCAGCGGTGCGGGCGGGGTGTCAATGGCAAATTCAGTGACGTTGAGTGC
Organism: Gammaproteobacteria bacterium; assembly: GCA_043738965.1. Taxonomy (GTDB): domain Bacteria; phylum Pseudomonadota; class Gammaproteobacteria; genus CAIKBL01. Next base: position 2,463 of record JAYUEZ010000084.1, on the reverse strand, counting down.
GAGCGCATCGGTCTGCCACCGACCGGCGCCGCGCACGGTAACGGTTGAACGCTTCGCGGTTGGCAGAGGAGTGACCGCCGACGTGGACGGTTCAAGTGCAAACGTGAACTGCAGTGGTGAAAGCTCCGACCAGTGCAAGGCGAGTTTCAACGCGCCGGCAAGTGGCTGCGACGGCGCGATCCGGGGGATCAGCGCGTGCGCGGCCGCCGCGACATCGAGTGCGGGGCTCGCCAGCCGCAGTTCAAACGGCGCGTCGGCGTGCTGCGGAATTTGCAGTTCGAAATCTATCGCGGCTCCTAGCGGATCAAGGCGGGCGGTCGCTCCGCGCACCGTGGTGTGCGCGCGATCGCGGCTGAACACCACGGTCGCTGCGTTGATCTGAAGCGGCGCAAATATTCCACGTTGGTCGGTGACAACGACGTCCGCCTTGGCCACCGTTAGCTGCTGTTGGCGCATCAACCACTGCGCGAACGGTGCGTTGCCGGCACGGAATCCGCGCACCCTGAAGTGGCCGTCCGGCGCTCGTTCGATCGCCATCCGCACTCCGCTTAAGACCAATCCCGCAAATTCCACGTGACGTTTACGCAGACTCAAAAAAGGCGCGATAGTGGCTTCGGCGGCGTCAAAATGCAGCGCTTCGTCGGCTTGCGCCGTCGGTTGATTCACGCGGATGTCGTAGCCGGTGATGACAGGTAGCCCGCGACGCCAAGTAGTGGCCACGCGACCAATGGTGATGGGCGCGCCGAGATAGGCGCTCAACCAGCGTTCGATGCGCGGCCGTTCGGGTTCGAGATTTGCCAGCACCACGCGCAGCGCCGATAAGCCCAACGCACAGCTAATGGTCAGGATCACGAATCCCGCCCAGGTCAATTTAAGCCAACGCCGAACCATGCCGTGCGCTACAGCAGGACGACGTCGTACTGCTCTTGGGTGTACGTGCTCTCAACCTGAAAACGGATTGGAATGCCGATAAATTCTTCCAGCTCCGCGATACTGGTGGATTCTTCATCGAGCAATAGATCAACCACGGTTTGCGAGGCGACGACCAGCAATTTCTGCGCATCGAATTGGCGCTGCTCGCGGAGAATTTCGCGGAAGATTTCATAACAGACAGTTTCCGCGGATTTGATTGAGCCGCGCCCATTGCAGGTGGCGCATGGCTCACACAGCACATGCTCCAAGCTTTCGCGCGTGCGTTTGCGGGTGATCTGCACCAAGCCCAAGGAAGTCACGTCGCTCACCGAAATTTTTGAATGATCGCGCTCAAGGCTCTTTTCGAGCGCGCGCAATACTTGGCGGCGATGCTCGTCTTCCACCATATCGATAAAGTCGACAATGATGATACCGCCCAGATTCCTTAATCGGAGCTGACGCGCGATCGCCTGGGCCGCTTCAAGATTGGTCTTGAAGATGGTCTCTTCCAGGTTGCGGTGACCGACAAAACCGCCGGTATTAACGTCGATGGTGGTCATGGCTTCGGTTTGATCAAGCACCAAATGTCCGCCCGATTTCAATTCGACCTTGCGTTGCAAGGCGCGTTGGATTTCATCTTCGGTGGAGTAGAGATCGAGAATCGGCCGTTCGCCTGGATAATGCTCAAGGCGCGGCGCGAGTTCCGGCGTGAATTCTGCCGCGAACGCAGTCACCTTGGTGAAGGTCTCGCGCGAGTCAATCCGGATTTTTTCAGCTTGCGTCGCCGATAGATCGCGAATAATTCGCAGTACCAATGGCAGATCTTCATACACGGCACACGGCGGCTGCGCAAGCTTCAGGCGTTCTTCGATCGAGCTCCATAGCCGTAGTAAAAACGACCTGTCTGCTTGAAGGTCGGCAGCGGCGGCGCCTTCCGCCGCCGTGCGGATGATAAACCCGCCAGTATGCGGCTCTTTCGGTCCGGGGCTTGGCGTGCGTGATTCGTCGAGCGGCGCGCTTAGTGGACTCAAATTGGGTTGGAGTCCGAGGACGATGTCGCGTAGGCGACGACGCTCCTCTTCCTGCTCGATGCGCTGCGAAATTCCCAACGAATTCGAATACGGCATAAATACCAAATAGCGCGACGGAATACTGATATAGGTGCTGAGACGCGCCCCTTTGGTGCCGAGTGGCTCTTTCGTTACCTGCACGAGGATTTGCTGACCTTCGTGTACCGCCTGTTCGATGGGGACCTCGATACCGGTCGCTTCTTTCTTCGTGTCGGCGCTCTCGATATCCGACACATGCAAAAATGCCGCCCGTTGCAATCCAATATCGACGAACGCCGCACCCATCCCCGGTAGCACGCGGTTGATGCGACCCAGATAAATGTTGCCGACGAAGCCGCGTCGGCGCGCCCGCTCGATTAAGACTTCCTGCAGGACGCCATTTTCGACATAGGCAACTCGCGTCTCTTGCGGCGTGACATTTACTAAAATTTCTTCGGACATGATACTGATGCTGACGACCGGGCTGCGGGGTGCGGCGGAA
>JAYUEZ010000083.1:0-6908 GCA_043738965.1 Gammaproteobacteria bacterium | reverse complement strand
TAATCCGTATTGGTATTGACGCCAACGACTTCGGTCTCAGCGAGGCATGCGCGCATTTGCTGTAGTGCTTCGGCGCGGTCGCGACCTCTGGTGATGATTTTCGCCACCATGGCGTCATAGTACGGCGTCACTGAATCACCGTACATCACGCCAGTATCAACCCGTACAGAGTCATTTGGGCCGGGGAATCTGAGATGTACCAGCTCGCCGATTGACGGTCGAAAATCATGCGCTGGATCTTCCGCGTACAGGCGCACTTCAACGGCGTGACCGTGACACGAAATTTCGCTTTGCCGCGCCGGCAAAGGTTCTCCGGCGGCCACGCGCAGCTGCCATTCGACCAGGTCAAAGCCGGTCACCAGCTCGGTCACTGGATGCTCGACCTGCAAACGGGTGTTCATCTCGATGAAATAGATCGCGCCTTGTTGGTCGATGATGAATTCGACAGTCCCGGCGCCGATGTAATCGACCGCGCGCGCGGCGCGTAAGGCGGCGTCGAATAAGATTACGCGCTGTGCCTCAGTCAGCAGTACGGCTGGTGCTTCTTCAATCACCTTTTGATGGCGGCGTTGTAGTGAACAGTCGCGCTCGAAGAGATGCACAAGGTTGCCATGCTTGTCGCCGAAGATCTGCACCTCGATATGGCGTGGATGTTCGATGTACCGCTCGATCAATACCGTCGCGTCACCAAAGGCGGATTGCGCCTCACGCTGTGCGGAGGCGAGCGCCGCTTCGAATTCGGCAAAATCGCGCACGATTCGCATGCCGCGGCCCCCGCCCCCCGCCGTCGCCTTAATTAAGAGTGGTAGTCCAACCGTACGTGCTTCGCTGAGCAAACGAGTGATCGATTGATCAGCGCCGTAATATCCGGGAACTAGCGGGACATCATGTTGGACCACCAGCGCTTTGGCTTCGCTCTTGGAGCCCATGATGCGAATGGCCTTTGTGTCGGGGCCGATGAACGTGACGCCCGCTGCGGTGACGGCCGCCGCGAATTCCGCGTTTTCAGACAGAAATCCATAACCGGGGTGGATCGCTTCAGCGCCTGCGGCAGCGGCTACGGCGATCAGTTTTGTGGCATCGAGATAACTTTGCGCGGACGGTGCTGGGCCGATTGCGAAGGCCTCATCCGCCAAGCGCGTGTGCAACGCACCGGCGTCTGCTTCGGAATAAACCGCGACGGTTTTGATCCCAAGTCGACGTGCTGTACCCATGATTCGGCAAGCGATTTCACCACGATTCGCAATTAGTATTTTTTTGAACATACTCCGCGCCTCACATCCGAAATACGCCAAACGGCGTACGCTCTATTGGCGCGTTAAGCGCGGCCGAAATCGCCAGTCCCAGCACGGACCGGGTGTCCACGGGATCGATGATCCCATCGTCCCACAAGCGAGCAGTCGCATAGTAGGGGTGGCCTTGCGCTTCGTATTGCGCGCGAATCGGCGCTTTGAATTGATCTTCGTCATCGGCGGACCAGGTTTGCCCTTGGGCTTCCAGGTTATCCCGTCGCACTTGGGCAAGAACCGCGGCGGCTTGCTCTCCGCCCATCACGGAAATGCGGGCGTTGGGCCACGTCCATAAAAATCGCGGACCATAGGCGCGGCCACACATGCCGTAATTTCCCGCGCCAAAACTACCGCCGATGATGACCGTGAATTTCGGGACCTTGGCGCAAGCGACCGCGGTGACCAATTTCGCGCCATCTTTTGCGATGCCGCCAGCTTCGTATTTCGAACCAACCATGAAGCCCGTGATGTTTTGCAGAAACACCAGTGGGATTCCGCGTTGGCAGCAGAGCTCGATGAAATGCGCGCCTTTCAGTGCGGATTCCGAAAATAAGATCCCGTTGTTCGCGATGATGCCGACGGGATAACCATGCAGGCGGGCGAAGGCAGTAACGAGAGTGGTGCCATAGAGTGCTTTGAATTCATCGAAGCGACTGCCGTCGGTGATGCGCGCGATCACTTCTCTAACGTCGTAAGGCTTGCGGAGATCGGTCGATACAATTCCATAAAGCTCGTCGGCCGCAAAACGTGGCGGCTCCGGAACCCCGATATCGACCGTGAGCTGCTTGTGGCGGTTAAGATTCGCGACCATTTTGCGGGCGATCTCAAGCGCATGGGCGTCATTCCGCGCGTAATGATCGGTGACTCCAGACTTGCGCGAATGCACGTCCGCGCCGCCTAGCGCCTCAGCAGTCACGATTTCGCCCGTCGCGGCTTTCACTAACGGAGGTCCGCCGAGAAATATGGTGCCTTGATTGCGCACAATGACAGATTCGTCGGACATCGCGGGCACATAGGCGCCGCCGGCGGTACACGATCCCATAACCACCGCCAGCTGCGGGATCCCCAAACTCGACATCGTCGCTTGGTTGTAGAAAATCCGGCCAAAATGATCCCGATCCGGAAACACTTCGTCCTGCTTCGGAAGAAACGCGCCACCAGAGTCCACCAAGTAGATACACGGCAAGCGATTTTCGCGGGCGATTTCTTGTGCACGAAGGTGCTTTTTGACGGTTTCTGGATAGTAGGTGCCCCCTTTAACCGTCGCGTCATTGGCGACTATCAAGCATTCCACGCCACTGACTCGACCAACGCCTGTGACGATGCCCGCGCTGGGCACTTCGTTTTTGTACATGCCGAAGGCCGCAAGCTGCGAGAGTTCGAGAAATGGGCTTCCCGGATCGACGAGCGCCGCCACTCGTTCACGCGGGAGCAGTTTGCCGCGGCTGAGATGCTTGTCGCGAGCTAGCTCACCTCCTCCCCGACTAACCACGCCAACCTGGTGTTTCAGATCGGCAACTACCGTTGTCATCGCAGCAACGTTCTGCAGAAATATCGGCGCGCGCGGATCAACCGTCGATTTGAACGCTGTCATAGAGGTTCGTAACTTACTTTAACTGACGCCATTTAGAGACAAATTTGTAACTTTAGGATTACGTTTACGTTAGCTTAAATCGAGCGGCATCTGAGATACTCGCACGCCCTGGCGCTTTCCTAACGCCGCGAGTGCGCGCTCCTCGACTGCGTCCATGGCATTTAAGGTCTCTTTTATATCATTGAATTTATTTATTAAATCCTTCCTCTTCTCATGTAATTTCTTCAGCAAGAAAATCAACTGACGCGGGTCATCAACCTGCTTAGGTTCATATATATCTATGATTTCTTTAATTTCTTCCAATGAAAATCCGAGGCGCTTACCGCGTAGCGCAAGCTCCAAACGTACTCTGTCAGCTGCTGAGTATATGCGTGTAACACCTTGTCTACGTGGAATTATAAGACCTCTCTGTTCATAGAACCTTAAGGTTCTGGGAGTGACCGTAAAGGCCTGTGATAGGTCGCTGATCGAATATTCAGGATCCGTCATAAGTTTTCTCAATCTGACGTATACGTTATGTAAACATTACCTTAAAGACGATTCTCTTCAAACCCTCACCGTGTTGGTAAGCCGGTTCGATTTAGGACGCCGTCGTAAATGTAGAACCGTTCGGAGTTCGGAATCGCGCCACGAACGAAGCCCGCGCGTGGGCTATACTGACACGCCATTTTCAATCTCGGTTTTGGGGTCGACTAACACCTCAAGCCACTTTAAAAAGCCGCCGCAAGGCCGAACAAAAGTAAGGAACTCGAGCAATGTCAGAGGTAGTTAGCTACGCCCGTGACGGGCGTATTGCCATCATTACGGTGGACAACCCCCCGGTGAACGCGCTCTCGCTACCGGTTCGTCAAGGGCTCGCGCAGTCATTTCAAATGTTTATGGCGGACAACGCCGCCCTGGCTGCCGTCTTAATTTGTAGCGGCCGGACTTTTATCGCTGGCGCCGACATCACGGAATTTGATAAGCCGATCCAAGAACCTTGGCTGCCGAAGGTCATTCATCAAATCGAAGATTGCACCAAGCCGGTGGTTGCCGCGATTCACGGTACGGCCTTGGGTGGCGGACTCGAAACCGCCATGGCCTGTCATTATCGGGTGGCGGTTGCCAGTGCGCAGGTTGGTTTGCCGGAAGTGTCGCTAGGGCTATTGCCCGGCGCGACCGGCACCCAGCGGCTGCCCCGTTTGGCCGGTGTACAGACTGCATTGGATGCAATGATTAGCGGAAAGCCACTATCCGCCGCAATCGCCAATCAAAAAGGCATTGTCGATAAGACAATCGAAGGCGATCTGAAGGTGGGCGCCGTGGCCTTCGCCGAAGAGTTGTTGACGAGCGGCAAAGGTCCGCGTGTCATTCGCGATATCAAGATCGACGCGACCAGCTTAACACCGAATTTCTTCGCCGATTATCGCAAATCGATCGCCCGCGATACGCGCGGCTTTTTTGCGCCCGAGCAGATTGTGAAGTGCGTTGAAGCGGCGGTCTCCCTGCCTTATTTCGACGCTGTAAGGCGCGAAAACGATCTGTTCATGCAATGCATGAACTCGTCACAGTCAAAAGCACAGCGCCATTTATTCTTTGCCGAACGCGAAGTCGCCAAAATACCAGACGTCCCCAAAGATACGCCAATGCGCGCAATCAAAAAGGTGGCTGTCGTTGGTGGTGGCACGATGGGCGGCGGGATCGCGATGAATTTCGCGAACGTTGGCATTCCGGTCATTCTGAAGGAAGTAAATCAGGACGCACTCGATCGCGGAATGAATATTATCCGCGGCAATTACGAGGGCCCGGTCAAGAAAGGGAAACTCAGCCAGGCGCAGATGGATAAATGCATGGCGCTGATCCAACCCACATTGAATTACGCTGATCTGTCGGACGCCGACTTGGTGATCGAAGCAGTGTTCGAAACGATGGCGGTAAAAAAAGAAGTATTCGAAAAACTGGACGAGGTCTGCAAAGCGGGGGCAATTCTAGCCAGCAACACGTCGACTTTGAATGTTGACGAAATAGCCGCCTGCACCAAGCGCCCGGCAGATGTCATCGGGTTACACTTCTTCGCTCCAGCCAATGTAATGACACTGCTCGAAATCGTGCGCGGTGCGAAAACCGCGAAGGACGTGGTCGCAACCTGCATGGCGTTGGCCAAGACAATTCGCAAGATGGGGGTGCTAGTCCGCGTTTGCTTCGGGTTCGTCGGCAATCGAATGTACTTTCCCTACATTCGAGAAGCGCAGCGCATGATGCTCGAAGGCGTCGCGCCGGAGCGGCTCGATCGCGTGGTCTACGAGTGGGGCATGGCCATGGGACCGCACGGGGTTTCGGATCTGTCGGGCCTCGATGTGTTCGACAAACTCAATAAAGAATGGAAGGACAAGCCCAACGATCCGGCGTACTGCCGGATGATCGGCCTGCTGGTCGCCAAGGGCCGGCTTGGTCAAAAGTCGGGGGCGGGTATTTACAAGTACGAGGGGCGCAATCCAGTGCCCGATCCCGAGGTCATGAAACTCGCCCAACAAGAAGCCACTGCGCTTAAAATTCCGCAGCTAGAAATTGCCGACGAAGAAATCATCGAACGCTTATTCATCGCGATGATCAACGAAGGCGCGTTGATTTTGGACGAAGGTATCGCCATGCGCCCCAGTGATATCGACGTTGTGTATTGCCATGGTTACGGCATGCCACGTTATCGCGGCGGGCCGATGCACTATGCGGATTCGTTAGGTCTCGGCCGCGTTCACTCGGCCATGCAGAAATATCGCGCACGCTACGGCGATCTGTATTGGACACCGGCGCCCCTAATCGAGAAGTTAGCGAAGAGCGGCAAGACCTTCGCGCAATGGAACGCAGAACGCGGATAAGTAACAGCGGAAAATGAGGTTGTTGGGGGAGCTCGCCCTCCAATAACCTGATCGTTACTTGCCGAAGGCCTTCAAGCGGTCTTCGGAACCGTCAAATCTAGTTCTGCCACCATTGCGTCGCGCATTTGAAATTTCTGAATTTTCCCGGTGACAGTCATCGGAAAGCTGTCGACAAATCGAATGTGGAACGGAATTTTGTAGTGCGCGATTTGGTCGCGGCAAAAGGCTTTAATTTCGTCAGTAGTCGCGGAGGCGCCATCGCGTAGTTTTATCCACGCGGCAATTTGTTCGCCAAGCCGCAGATCCGGCACACCGAACACCGATACTTCTTGAACTTTCGGATGTCGATAGAGAAACTCTTCGATCTCGCGCGGATACACGTTTTCGCCGCCGCGAATAATCATGTCTTTTACGCGGCCAACGATGTTGCAGTACCCCGCGCCGTCGAGTACGGCTAAGTCGCCGGTGTGCATCCAGCCGGCTTCATCGATCGCTTCTCGCGTTTTGTCCCCGTCGTTCCAGTAGCCACGCATGACAGTGTAGCCACGCGTACAGAGTTCACCTCGTGTACCGCGTGGCACGGTGCGCCCCTCGACGTCGACAATTTTGACTTGTACATGGGGGTGGACGCGGCCAATGGTCGAAACGCGACGATCGAGCGGATCATCCGGACTGCTCTGAAAGCTTACCGGGCTAGTCTCGGTCATGCCGTAGGCGATAGTGATCTCGTGCATATGCATTTCACTCAACACGCGTTTCATGACTTCGACCGGACACGGTGCGCCAGCCATAATCCCGGTTCGCAAGCTCGTGAGATCGTAGCGACCAAAATCCGGCTGATCGAGTTCGGCAATGAACATGGTGGGCACGCCATGTAACGCGGTGCATCGCTCGTCGGCGACTGCCGCGAGCACCGTCTGCGGCTCGAAGGCTTCACCTGGAAATATCATCGCGGCACCATGCGCGACGCAGGTCAGCACACTCATCACCATGCCAAAGCAATGATAAAGCGGTACCGGAATACACAGGCGGTCCTGTTCGGTAAAACGCATTGCTTGCCCAACAAAATAACCATTATTGATAACGTTGAAATGCGTGAGCGTCGCACCTTTCGGCATACCGGTTGTGCCGCTTGTAAATTGAACGTTGATCGCGTCGTCAGGTTGTAAG
>JAYUEZ010000082.1:0-2622 GCA_043738965.1 Gammaproteobacteria bacterium | reverse complement strand
TTCCTCAACATGGAAACGAACACGACCTTCGGTCATGTCGCCACGCTTATGTTGTTCGACGGCGCGGGCTTCCGCGGCAGCAGCCCTTATGCAGCGATCCGCAGCCATTTTGAGATCTGCGCTCGCCGGCTACCGCCGCTATACCGACGACTCGTCGAGGTGCCGTTCGGACTCGATCGCCCCTACTGGATCGACGAGGGCGAAGTGGATATCGACTTCCACGTCCGCCACATCGGGGTGCCGCCGCCCGGCAGCACGGTGCAGCTCGCCGAGCTGATCGCACACCTGGTCGAGCGGCCGCTCGACCGCAATCGACCGTTGTGGGATTTACACATCATCGAGGGGTTGGAGTCGAACGAGGTAGCGCTACTGCTGAAGACCCACCATGCCGCCGCCGATGGTGCTTCGAGCATGCTCATGTTCAGTGAAATCTTCAGCAATCAACGGGACCCTGCGCCGCCGCCGCCAGCCGCGCCACGAAAAGTCGAAAGCGTGCCGGAAGCCTGGGAACTGCTTGCGCGCGCTTATGGCTCAATGCTGCGTCACCCGCTGCTCGGTCTTGGCATGCAGATGCGCGCCCTGCGCACGGTATTGGGTAATGGTTTGAGTGGGCAAGGCGCGGGTGCTGCAGACGCGCGCTTGTCGCGCTGGCTGTCGGGTGCGGCAATCGAGGATCTGGCAAGCGCGGTGATGACTGCACCGCGCACGCCGTTCAATGGCACGGTCTCTGCGCACCGACGTGTGGCGTTCACGCCCGTCGCGCTTGAACGCCTGAAGAGCATCAAGCAGGCCGCAGGGTCGACGCTCAATGATGTTGTGATGAGCGTTTGCGCCGGCGCGTTACGGCGCTACCTGCTGCGCAAGGGGGTGTTGCCGGAGCGGCCCCTGATCGCCATAGTGCCGGTCTCAGTGCGCACTGGCGAGGAACAAGAAACTTATAGTAACTACGTCTCTTCGATGCTCGGCGAGCTTGCCACTGATACGCCCGACCCGCGTGTGCGGCTGGAACGAATACGCAGCTCGATGCAGAACGCCAAAGAGATCCACAACGCCATCCCCGCGAGCCTGCTGCAGGACTTCACCAAGTTTGCCGCGCCCGCGGTCGCCGCGCAGGCCGCGCGCACCGTGGCGCGTCTGCGTCTTGCCGATCAGGTCGCCCCGATCTGTAATGTGGTGATTTCCAACGTACCGGGTTCACGCGAAACGCTCTATATGGCGGGAGCTGAGCTCACCGCGCTGGTGCCGGTGTCGACCGTCAGCGATGGCATGGGCTTGAACATGACGGTGATCAGTTACCGCGACCGCGTGGTGTTCGGCTACGTCGCTTGCCGTGAGCAAGTGCCCGATCTGTGGGAGCTGATCGACGACACCCGCGAGGCAATCGACGAGCTGGCCGAGGCCTTCGGCGTTTAGTCGCACCGCGCGCAGTCCGCAGCGACCTGCGCGTGCGCGGCAGACCCCGCGAAGCTGCTCCGGCGATGGGATGATCAGCTGTCTATACTGAGCCCAGTCCTGGCCGACCCGCGGGATACTGTCGCCCGGACTCGATGACAGTTGCGTAAGCAGCCCTTGGAACCGGTTGCCAAGTCGCTCGTCCTTGAACTCACAGCCGGCAAGTTCCCGATCAACCCAATCGCCCTGACTTCGCGTCGGCCGCGCACGACCGCCGCTCCTCTCGACCCTTCTTGTCCACCATGCCGCACCGTATGAAAGTTGCACACGGATAGTCCCTAAGCGGAAACTCCGCATTACGTCAGTCTATCCAACACGTGCGTTGGGGGTCCGCGGGGAACTTCATAACCTAATCCTGTCCGGATAAGACTCAATATTTTTCGCCGGTCACTGCCGGCAAATTACGGGAATCCTGGCAACACGCCCTAATTGTTGCTTTACTTGTACGGACAGCACGATAGGGTCCGCGCCTTGACTATCGTAACGGAGGGAACGGATGGAGCAGGTCGACACGCCCGCGGAAGTGCACAAGTACAGCGCCATCGCGTCCAAGCTCATCGGGCAGATCCGCAACGGCGAGTACCGGGCGGGGGATCTGCTGCCGCCCGAGCCAGAGCTAAGCCGCCAATTTCGCGTGTCGCACCACACAATCCGCGCCGCACTGCGTACGCTTTACGAGAAGGGACTGATCGTGAGCCAGCGTGGGCGCGGCTCGATCGTGCAAGCGACGTCGATCGAACCGCGCTACAGCAGCGCGTGCGATTCAATTGAAGACGTCCTATTGAGAGCCGCCACGACTGTCATGTTGCGGAGCTTCGACAGTCCATTTGCCTCGCGTTTGCAAATCCGCAAGGGGCGGACGATCTCGGACTCGATCTGGGTACGCCGGTCATGTGCGTCGAGCGACGCTTCTTCGACGAGCGCGGCGGCCTTCTCGAGGGTTCGCGCACCGTGCACCCGCCGGAAAGCTTTCGCTACGAGATGAGCCTGCGCCGGGTGATTGGGCGTTGAACACCGAACGCCGCCGCGTCAACACGAAATGCCGGCCAGGGCCTGCGGTGCTTGCTAAAACTTTAAGAGGAATATTCAAATGATTAAGCAGCTCGATGCCGTCGTAATCGGCGCCGGCGTTTCCGGCCTCTACGCCCTTCACAAGCTCCGCGAACTCGG
>JAYUEZ010000081.1:0-6920 GCA_043738965.1 Gammaproteobacteria bacterium | reverse complement strand
CCGGGTAACGACAAGACAATTGAGCACGTAAAAAACGCGACCCAGCCGAAGGTCGCGACCTGACCCGCCAGCGGCCCTGACAAGACTCGCGCCAGACTGGCCAACGCGGACAACACCGCAAAATGCGTTGCGGTATAACGCTGATCGCAGAGATTCATCAGTAATGCGAGCAGCGCGCTCGTGCCCATCCCGCCCGATAGATTCTCCAATGCAATCACCACACTCATCGCTAGCAATGACTTGTCAACGGTCGCTAACACCAGAAACCCTAAATTGGTCGCTGCCTGTAACACTCCAAACCACAACAACGCGCGAAATAGACCCAAACGCATCATCCACCAGCCACCGGCGACGCCGCCGACGATCGAAGCGCCAACCCCCAACGCTTTGTAGATCGTTCCTATTTCAGTAAGCGAGAATCCTGGACCACGCAATAAGAAGGTCATGGTCAGGCTCCCAGCGAACGCATCACCGAGCTTATACAACACAATCAGCGCGACAAAACCTGCAATTCCTGGGATTTTTGCCAAGGTCCAGAGTTGCGAGGAATAAGCATCCGCGAGCGTGCGCGGATTCATCGTGTGCAAGTCCGGCTCCGGGGCCATGAACGTCCACAGCAGCAACAGGGAGGTGAGCAACGCAATGCCTTGGAAACCACGGGCAAAGCCGAAATGTTCCGCGGCCACCAACAGTCCGGCACCCGAGACGATCATCGCCAGCCGATAGCCCGCAACCGAGATCCCGGCGCCCACCCCGCGCTGGGCCGGCGGCAACACCTCCGCTCGATAAGCATCAACCGCGATATCCTGCGTCGCCGAAACCACCGCGAGCGTTAACGCCAGCACGGCGATACGCAGCGCCTGCGCACTCGGATCGCTCAGCGCCAGACCGCTGATGAGCAGAACCAAAAGCACCTGAGTCAACACCAACCACCCGCGCCGTCGACTCCAGCGGGACAGCGGATAACGATCGAGCAACGGCGCCCACAAAAATTTGAACAAATACGGCAAGCCGACCAGCGACAAGGTACCGATGGTTTCGACTGAAGTTCCCGTTTGAGTCAACCACGCCTGTAAGGTGCTTCCGGTTAAGGCGAGTGGTAAACCAGAAGCGAATCCAAATACCGCGACGCTGACCAACGCCCGGATCGATGCCGGCTGGGCGGGAGAATTCGTCGACGCGGAAGGCATCGCGCCATTCTGGCATAAGCCGCGTTAAACTGCGGACACCCGCCTATAGCGCTGAAGCAACCCGCATGGCCCAAGAAATCGAACGCAAGTTTCTACTTAAGGACGATCGCTGGCGCGCGCAGGTCTCGCGAACGGCGACGATGCGTCAGGGCTATCTCGCGTCAGACGCAAGCTGTTCGATTCGAGTACGCGTGACCGGTGATGTCGGCTATCTCAATATTAAAAGCGCGACCCTCGGCGTGGCGCGTAGTGAATTCGAATACGCCATCCCCGTGACCGAAGCGCGCGAATTGCTCGATCTTTTCTGTCGCGGACGCTGTCTAGATAAAGTGCGGCACTATATTTCCCGCCCGCCGCATATTTGGGAGATCGATGTGTTCGAGGGCGACAATGCCGGCCTCGTGGTGGCCGAAATAGAACTGACCTCGGAGGCGGAATCGTTTGCCTGCCCCGAATGGCTCGGTCCTGAAGTCTCCGCTGACCCGCGTTACTACAATGTGTGTCTAGTTGATCATCCATATTCGGCGTGGTCAGCGGCTTCGCGTGACTGATTCTCGGTGTATAATTCCGCAGTACCGTCATCAGGAATGGCCATTTGCAATGGCGCCCATAACCGAAACTTCACCCCCCACTGGCGAACGACTGATCGACCGGTTCGGCCGGGTCGTCAGCTATGTGCGTATTTCGGTCACCGATCGTTGTGATTTTCGCTGTGTCTACTGCATGGAACCGGATACCCAGTTTGTGCCGCGCGCACAAGTCCTGACGTTGGAGGAGCTCGCTCAAGTCGCGCGTGCGTTTGTCGAACTCGGTGTGCAAAAAGTTCGCATTACCGGCGGCGAGCCGCTGGTACGTCGCAACGTGGTTAGCCTCCTGCAACAAATTGGCGAACTACCTGGGCTGCGTGAACTGGTACTAACGACCAACGGGTCGCAACTGACCAAGTTGGCCCAGCCACTGCAACGCGCCGGGGTCAAGCGCATCAACATCAGCCTCGACTCACTCGACGCCGAGCGCTTTCACCGCATTACGCGTACCGGAAACCTGGCTGATGTCTTGGCCGGGATCGACGCCGCGCGCAATGCCGGTTTTGAAAATCTAAAAATCAATGCGGTGATCCTCAAACACCGCAACCATGATGAAGTCGTTTCGCTAGTTCGCTTTGCGAGCGAGCGCGGCATGGACATCTCCTTTATCGAAGAAATGCCGCTCGGCGTCATTGCCGACCACGATCGCGCCGAGGCGTATTACTCGAGCGACCAGATCCGGCGCGACCTCGAAGCGCAATTCACGCTGGTGCCGACGCCGGAACAAACCGGCGGCCCGTCGCGTTATTTCCGCGTGCCCGAACTTGGCAACAAAGTCGGCTTCATTTCGCCGCATAGTCACAATTTTTGCGAAGCCTGTAACCGCGTGCGCGTGACCGCCGAAGGCCGCTTGTTACTCTGTTTAGGCCAAGAGCATTCGGTTGATTTGCGGCGCGTGCTGCGCCAATTCCCAGGCGAAATGGTCGCGCTAAAAGACGCGATCCGGCGCTCGATGGAGATCAAGCCACGCGGCCACGATTTCCACGTTGCCGCGCAGCCGCTCATCTTCCGTCATATGAATGCCACCGGCGGCTAACGCGATCACAGGCCTGGTGCTCGCTGGCGGTCAAGGGCAACGGATGGGTGGCCGCGATAAAGGCCTCATCGAATTGAATGGGCGACTGCTAGTCGATTACGTCATCGAGCGCTTTAAGCCGCAAGTTGCAGCGCTCATCGTGTGCGCGAACCGGAATCAAGTGGCGTATTCGGCGCTGGGATTCCCGGTCGTTCACGACACCTTGGTAGACTATCCCGGCCCTCTCGCTGGCATCTTGGCCGGGCTAACCCATTGCGCGACACCGTGGCTCGCGGTGGTGCCGTGCGACAGTCCATTCCTGCCGACTGATCTCGTCGCCAAGTTAGCCGCGGTCGCGACCACAGAAGACACCGTCGCAGTCGCCGCCACGGCGGGCGATTTGCAACCGGTTTTTGCGTTGATACCCTGCTCGTTACGCGAATCGCTCGCGAGTTTTCTAACATCCGGGGAACGAAAAATAACCCGTTGGTATACCCAGCACCGGATGGTGCCGGTTGAATTCGACACCGCGGATGCATTCGACAATCTCAACACCGAAGCTGACTACGCGCGCGCGCAGCGCCGTCTATCCGATGTCCCCACCTAAACCCCTCGTCCTCGGTTTCGCGGGCTATAGCGGCAGTGGCAAGACCACGCTGCTAACGCAATTGATCAAACGCTTGAAGGCACGCGGTCTCGCGGTGGGTGTGATCAAGCACACCCATCACGAATTCGATATTGATCATCCGGGCAAGGATAGTTACGAACTGCGGCACGCCGGTGCCGCGCGTATCGTCGTCGGTTCCGCGCGGCGTTATGCGCTGATCGTCGAACGCCCGGTCGAACACGAACCAACGCTCGCGGAAATGCTCGACGTGCTCGGCGACGAGCCGCTCGATCTCATTCTGGTTGAAGGCTTCCGTCACGAACAATTCCCTAAGATTGAGATCCATCGGCGTGAGTTAAAACGACCCTTGTTAGCCGCGACCGACGACTCTATTATCGCGATCGCGACTGATGATACGAGCGTGGCCAGCCCACATCGTCAGCGATTAAATCTCAATGATTTGGCCGAAATCGAGGATTTTATCCTCGATTTGATTAACACCGCCGTTAGCCTAGAGAGGCTGCCATGACTACTGCCATTCTCTCGACTCAACCGAGCTGCGACGATGATTACGATCCAGACTCGCTGACGTGCGAAGAAGCGCTGCGCCGGATCCGAGCGCATGTGCGTCCGTTGCAGGTGGCCGAACGTCTGCCGTTGCGTACCGCGTTGGGTCGCGTACTGGCGCTGCCGATAGTCTCACGCATCAATGTCCCCGGTCACATCAACTCGGCGATGGACGGTTACGCGCTCAAAGCCGGTGACGTACCGGCCACCGGCTTGGCCGAGCTCGAAGTCGTTGGCGAATCCTTCGCCGGCAAGCCGTACGTCGGCCGCGTCCTCGATCGCCAAGCAGTGCGGATCATGACCGGCGCCGTCGTGCCCGCAGATACCGATACCATTGCGCCGCAAGAAACTGTCGAGGTCCACGGCCAAAAAATCCGCATTGATGGCCGTCACCACCTCGGCCAACACGTGCGTCGAGCAGGAGAAGATATCGGGCGCGGACAAACCGTATTGACCGCGGGTCGCTTAATCTCGCCAATCGAACTCGGCCTCATCGCGTCACTTGGCATCGTCGAAGTCGACGTGATCCGGCGACCCCGCGTGGCGTTTTTCTCGACCGGCGACGAATTGCGCTCACTTGGCGAACCGCTTGGGGTAGGCGAGATCTACGACAGCAATCGCTACACGCTCTACGGCATGTTGACTCGTTTGGGTGTCGAAGTGTTGGACTTAGGGGTGGTGCTCGATGACCCAACGGCGCTCGCCGCCGCGTTCGAACGCGCCAGTGGCATCGCGGATGTCGTGATCACATCCGGCGGCGTATCCGTCGGCGAAGCGGACTACACCAAGGAAATCTTGACCAAGCTCGGTGAAGTGCGGTTCTGGAAAGTGGCGATGAAACCCGGTCGTCCTCTCGCCTTCGGTGATCTGGGCAATGCCCTGTTCTTTGGACTGCCGGGTAATCCCGTCTCGGTGATGGTGACGTTTTACCAATTCGTGCAGCCCGCGCTGCTGCAATTGATGGGCACAGCGCCGGCGGCCTACCCCGCGTTCAAAGCGCGGACCACTTCGATCCTCAAAAAACGCCCCGGCCGCGTGGAATATCAACGCGGCACGCTCATGCGTGACGCGAACGGCGACTGCACCGTGACCGCGATTGGCGATCAAGGCTCGGGAATTTTGAGCTCCATGGCGAATGCCAATTGCTTCATTGTGCTCGGCATGGAAACAGGCCGTGTGCCGGCGAATACTTTAGTGGAAGTGCAGCCGTTCTTTGGCGTCGTTTAAACGAACGCTAGTCAGCGAACTACCACCGAGGCCAGCGGATAGGCCCTCGATAAAAGGGCAAGACACAAGCTCTGAACCTGATCGATCCCGCGAATTTAAGCGCATTCTGGCGCAGGGAACAAATCATGCGACACCCATTAAATTGGAGCAGTTTGAAACCCGCACCGATAGCCGCGAACGAAATTATCGGACAGTCATTGTTTGATAATGAGGGGGCCTTGGAAACGACAGCCCCTCATTTATCTTCAAGGTTCCGAATCGTTTAGGATTACGATCATCGACCGTGACGCGTTGCCCCTCGCGTCAACCTTCAGCGTCTTGAGTCGCACCACGAGGAACCAGCATGAATTCCTACGATTTCGATTTCTTTGTCATTGGCGGCGGCTCGGGCGGCGTCCGCGCTGCCCGCATGGCGTCGGGCTTTGGCGCCCGTGTCGGCGTTGCCGAAGAACGTTACCTAGGGGGGACCTGCGTCAACGTCGGCTGCATTCCTAAGAAGCTCTTCGTCTATGGTTCACGCATGCCGCACGAGCACGCAGTGGCGAGTGGCTATGGTTGGAGCGGCGGCGACCTAACGTTGAATTGGGGCACGTTGATCACGAACAAGAACACCGAAATCGAACGGCTGAACGGCGTCTATCGTCGACTCTTGGCTAATTCTGGATGTCGAATCTTTGATGAACGCGCGGTACTCCTTGACCCCACTACGATTGCGATAGGCCGTGATCGCTATACCGCCAAGCATATTCTAGTCGCGACTGGCGGCTGGCCTTACGTGCCGGAGATCCCCGGACGCGAACTTGCCATCACCTCGAATGAGGCGTTCTTCTTGCCTAAATTGCCCCGGCGTGTCGTCGTCGTCGGTGGCGGCTATATCGCGGTCGAATTTGCAGGCATATTTAATGGCTTCGGCGCAGAAGTTACACAGATCTATCGCGGCGAGTTATTTCTACGCGGCTTCGATAACGAAATTCGGCAATTCCTGGCCGCCGAAATGGGCCACAAAGGCATCAAACTGCGTTTCAACAATGACGTAGTCGCCATCGCGAAGCACGGTGAAGGGTTGCGCCTACAGATGAAAAGCGGCACTGCCATTGACTGCGACACGGTGCTGTTCGCAACCGGTCGACACCCCAATAGCAGCAAGCTCGGGCTCACCGAATGCGGCGTCGCCCTGGGACCGGACGGCGCGATTAAAGTCGATGACTTATATCGCACGAACGTCCCCTCAATCTACGCCATCGGCGACGTCACCAATCGCGTTAATCTCACGCCCGTCGCCTTGGCCGAAGGGATGGCAGTCGCCCGACGCTTATTTGGTAGTCAGGACACCCTCGTTGATTACGATTACATTCCGACCGCCATCTTCAGCCAGCCACCCATCGGCACGGTGGGTTTCAGTGAAGAAGAAGCGCGCGCAAAATTTGGTGACATCGGGGTCTATATTTCGTCGTTCACGCCACTGCGCTATACCGTCAGTCATGAAAAGGAACGCGCGCTGATGAAACTCATCGTGGCGCGCGCCACCGATAAGGTCGTCGGTCTTCATGTCTGCGGTGAAGATGCGGGTGAAATAATCCAAGGATTCGCCGTCGCGCTCCGCGCCGGTGCGACCAAGCAAATTTTTGATTCCACCATTGGCATTCACCCGACCGCGGCGGAGGAGTTTGTCACCATGCGCGACGCCGTGCGCTAGCCGCTGTCCGGAAGCTTCTCGACTGTTAGTG
>JAYUEZ010000080.1:0-2647 GCA_043738965.1 Gammaproteobacteria bacterium | reverse complement strand
CGCCGCGCTCCCCAAGCAGGGCATTGAGGAGCACAAGGTGATCGGCATCCGGCGCAAGATCGCCGAGCGGATGCAAGAGGCGAAACGCCGCATCCCACACTTTTCGTACATCGAGGAGGTAGACGTAACGACGCTCGAAGCGCTGCGACTACACGTCAACACGAAGTACGCGCAACAACGACCTAAACTTACCTTACTGCCCTTCTTGATGCGGGCGCTGGTGAGTGCGCTACCCGCACATCCTGAGATTAACGCGCGCTTCGACGACGATAACGGCGTGATCCGCCGGCACGAGGGCGTGCACATCGGTATCGCGACGCAGACGCCGAATGGGCTGGTCGTGCCGGTGGTACGGCATGCCGAAACACGCGATCTTTGGGAGTGCGCAAGCGAAGTCGCGCGTCTGGCGAACGCGGCGCGGGACGGTAAAGCGGCGCGGGAAGATCTCGCTGGTTCGACCATTACGATCACGAGCCTGGGGGCGCTCGGCGGCGTGGCGACTACGCCGGTCATCAACTACCCCGAAGTGGCCATCGTTGGCGTCAACAAGCTGCTCGAGCGGCCCGTCGTGCGCGACGGCCAGATCGTGGTGCGCAAAATGATGAATCTTTCTTGCTCGTTCGATCATCGTGTCGTGGACGGCTGGAACGCAGCCGAGTTCGTCCAGGCGCTGAAGAATTTCCTCGAGCAGCCGGCAACACTATTCATCGACTGAAGCAAATGGCGAAGACACTCACACCCAAAGTACTCGTCATCGGTGGCGGACCGGGCGGGTACGTCGCGGCGATCCGGGCTGGACAACTCGGACTCGACTGCGTGCTGGTCGAGTCCGACAGGCTAGGCGGCACCTGTCTCATCCGCGGCTGCATCCCGTCGAAGGCAGTGATCCACGCCGCCGGCAAATTCGAAGCGATGGCGCACAGCGTTGGTAAGGGCAGCTGCGGCATCCGGCTCAAAGAGGCGCCGGTGCTCGACATGGCCGAAATGCTGCGTTGGAAGGAAACCATCGTTGACAAGATGAACCGCGGCGTCGCCGGGCTTCTGGGCAAGGCGACGGTGCAAGTCATCACAGGCCGAGCTGAGTTTTCTGATGGCAAAACCTGCGAAGTCCAAACTGCATCCGGCCCGGTCACGATCAAAACCGAGCATGTCATTCTCGCTACCGGCTCCATCGCGCTGCCTTTCCCCGGCGTACCTTTCGGCGGTTCGGTCATTTCGTCGTCCGAAGCGCTCTCGCTCGAACGCTTGCCGGAACGGCTCGTCGTCATCGGCGCGGGCTATATCGGCCTCGAACTCGGCATCGCCTATCGCAAGTTCGGTTCGAAAGTTACGGTAATCGAAGCGCGCGAGCAGATCCTGCCGCTGTACGACAAGGAGCTTGTTCGACCGGTCGAGCGCTGGCTCGAGCGTGCCGACGTCACCGTGCATGTCGGCGCGAAGGTGACGGCGCTCCGCGAGTCCGCGAACGAGTGTACGGTCAGCGTGCAGACCCGAGACGACGCGCCGATCAATGTCAGCGCCGACACAGTGCTCGTTACCATCGGCCGTAAACCGGCGACCGAAGGATGGGGTTTGGAGAACATGGCGGTCGATATGCGCGGACCGTACATCAACGTCGATGACCAGTGCCGGACCTCGATGCGCGACGTCTGGGCGATCGGTGACGTCGTCGGCGAGCCCATGCTCGCGCACAAGGCCTCAGCCCAAGGCGCGATGGTGGCCGAAATTATTGCCGGTCATCGCCGCCGTTTCGATCCGGTCGCGATCCCGGCCGTCTGCTTCACTGAACCAGAGATCGTCACGGTAGGCCTGTTGCCGCTCGAAGCCGCGCGGCAAGGGATCGAGACGGTCAGCGGCGTTTTTCCGTTCGCCGCGAACGGCCGCGCGCTCACGATGGAGGCCGCAGATGTCGGCGGCTTCGTGCGCGTCCTGGCGCGGCCGGATAATCATCGCGTGCTCGGCATCCAAGCGGTGGGGCTCCTGGTGTCGGAGCTCTCCGGGGAGTTCGCGCACGCATTGGAAATGGGCGCCGTACTAGAAGATATCGCCGGCACCATTCACCAGCATCCGACACTGAGCGAGGCTTTCCACGAAGCGGCGCTCCGCGCGTTGGGGCACGCCATCCATATCTGATCGTCTACACCCGCGTCGTGTCGCTCGACCTCGCCGCGCTTCCATCTGTTATCCAAGCGGAACCCGATACTCGCCCGAGTCCCAGCAATGTTGTCGGATTTTTTTACAGCTCACTCAAAAGTAGTTAAGACATTGACCGAACGACGATAAAGTTCAAATTAAGTGATGAAGGGTCGGATTTCCGCAAAAATATGTTTGGTAATTGTCGGAAAGCTTTACACTTTTTGATGCTGGAAGCTCCCGAAATTGGGAATTTGTCAAAAAAATTTTATATTCACGACAGGAACGCAACGCTAGTCAAATAAATAATCATTTTTATCAATTGCTTACATATTTGGCATTTCTTTTGATGCAATTTCCGGGCGGTTCTCATTGGGCGTGTAGGACCGGCAAGCCGCGCTGAATCACGGTAGGTTCAGGCCCCTCGAACAAACACTTTGAAATTTAAAGAAGGGTAGGAAGTTAAAGTAAAAAAATACACCACGTCCGTAGCTTGCGTGCTGGCGCTTGTCGC
>JAYUEZ010000079.1:0-7000 GCA_043738965.1 Gammaproteobacteria bacterium | reverse complement strand
CCGAGCACGCCACGTTGGGGTGCTATCAGCTGTATGGCCACGAAGCCGCGGAATTGCTCTTCACCGAGAACAGTTCGAACGCCGAGCATTTATGGGGCACCGAGAACCCGAGCCCGTATGTAAAAGACGCGTTTCATCGCCGCATCGTCGCCGGTGAGCGCGCGGCGGTAAATCCCGCGCAGGAAGGCACCAAGTTTGGCGCGTGGTATCAACGGGTGATCGGCCCCAGTGAAAGTTCGCAAATTGATCTCGTGCTGGTCGATAGCGCGCTGCCCACGCCGTTTAAGCGAACCAATGCCGCGCACGCCACCGCGCGCGCCGAGGCCGACGAGTTTTATGAGCAACTATTGCCACAGGCGAGCCCCGAGGATAATCAGATCCTGCGTCAGTCGCTCGCTGGTATGATTTGGTGTAAGCAATTTTTTCATTACGATGTGGGTCGTTGGTTGGAGGGTGATCGGTTGGCGCCGCCGGATTCGCGCAAGGGCGGGCGTAATACGCAATGGCGCCATCTGCGCGCGGCCCATGTGATCTCGATGCCCGACACCTGGGAATATCCGTGGTTCGCGGCGTGGGATTTAAGCTATCACTGTGGCGCGCTGGCGCTGGTTGATGTCGACTTCGCCAAAGATCAGATTGAACTCCTGCTGGGCGAGGATTATTTCCACCCGAACGGCCAGCTACCCGCCTACGAATGGGCCTTTGGCGACACCAATCCACCGGTGCACGCGATGGGTGCGCTCAAGGCTTTTCGCGCCGAGCGCGTGCAGCGCGGGCGTGGCGATCTAGGGTTTCTGCAGCGCGTGTTCCACAAATTACTGATGAATTACGCCTGGTGGATCAATCGCAAGGACACCGACGGCAATAATGTCTTCGAAGGCGGTTTTCTCGGTCTCGACAACATCTCGGTATTTGATCGTTCACAACCCTTGCCCGCGGGTTATCACTTAAAGCAGGCCGATGCGACCGGCTGGATGGCGATGTTCGCGTTGAATATGACGATGATGGCGCTCGAGCTCGCGACCGAGAATCGTGATTTCGAAAATGTCGCCGTTCAGACCTACGAACAATTCATGGCGATTGCAAATTCGATCGCGGGCAACCGCGGCGCGGGTGTGTCGCTGTGGGATCCTGACGGTGGCTTTTTTAAAGATCTCGTCGTTGATCCGCAAGGCGCCGTGCATCGGGTTGACGTCTATTCCTGGGTTGGTCTGATCCCGCTCTTCGCGGCGGAGGTGATCGATGAGCGCCTGCTCGCCAATGTGCCGCGCTTTCGTCAGGTCATCGAATACCACACGGGCGGATTTTTCCAAGGCAACTGGTATGTGTCGGCGTGCCCAGCGCGGGTCAACGCCAATGGCGAACACCTGCTCGCGTTGGTCGGCGAATCGCGGTTGAAACAGATTCTCGAACGCCTGTTGAACGAAAATGAATTTCTTTCACCGTACGGAATTCGCAGTGTGTCGCGGCTGCATGCCGAGTATCGCCATATCGGCGCCATACCGGGCGTTGGTGCGGCCGTGATCGACTATGTGCCGGGGGAATCGACGTCGGGCTTGTTTGGCGGCAATTCAAATTGGCGCGGGCCGGTGTGGATGCCGACCAACTACACGTTGATTCAAGCCTTGGAGAAGTTTCATCGCTTCTACGGTGACACGCTGCAAGTTTCGGTCGCGGCTGCGGGCGGCGCGGTTATGAATCTGAACGAAGTCGCGACCCTGATCGCCGAACGGTTGGTCAATTTGTACCGTCGGGATGCGCGCGGCCAACGGCCCATCTATCCTGCCGATAGCGTGATGCAGACCGATCCCGCGTGGAAAGATCTATTGCTGTTTTTTGAATATTTCCACGGCGACAACGGGCTCGGCTTGGGCGCGCAGCATCAAACTGGCTGGACGGGCCTTATCGCCAATCTGGTTATGCGGCGTTATCGCACCGATATCCCGCACGTGTGGCGTGCGCGGCAGGCAGCGGCCACGACATCGCGTACCGCAGAGAACGTCAATGGATGATCTCACTAAAAGTCCGACGCGTGTGCCGAACATTGGCGTCGGCTTGGTCTATACGGTGGCCCTATTGCAGGGACTGTGTTTGGTTGCGGTACCGGCCTTGAGCCCGGTGCTCAAAGGGACTCTACGCCTGACCGACGCTGAATACGGCGCCGTTTTTCTGCCGCAGGTGTTGGCCACGGCAGTCGCTGCTTTGATCGGTGGCGCGCTAACCCGGCGTTGGTCGTTGCAGACCCTATTGATCGGTGCGCTAGTCGCGAATGGCATGTCGCAGCTCGCGTTGCTCGGCGCGCCATGGGTGTCCGCGGCCCACGTGTTTCCGCTGGTATTGATGAGCTGCACGGCGCTTGGACTCGGGTTTGGTTTGAGCGCCGCACCGCTCAACAGTTTGCCCGGCCTATTGTTTCCCGCGCGTAGAGATTCGGCATTAGTGGCGCTTCATACCGTACTCGGCGCTGGATTTTGTATCGGGCCGCTGACCGCCGGTTGGGCGTTGGCGCATGGCGCGTGGACGATCTATCCTGCGGCACTCGTCGTCTCAAGCCTCACCGCTGCTGTTCTCGCGCTTTGTGTAACGCTACCCCGACTCGTTGCGGTCACGGCAACGGCCTCACGGGTGCGCGCACCTCGTACGCAGGCGTCGTTTTGGGTATTAGTGGTCATTGCCGTGCTGTACGCGTTTGCCGAAGGCACTTTCAGTAATTGGGCATTGCCCTTTTTAGTCGAAGATCGGGCGCTGACGGCGACTGCGGCGGCGGTCACGTTATCTGCTTTCTGGGGCGGCTTAGTCTTTGGCCGGCTGTTGGTGTCGGCCCTGATCGTACGAGTCAGCGCGGTTTATGTGTGGTCGCGGCTTCCACTGTTGATCGTGGCGGCCTTCCTGGTCATTCCCGAGATCACCGGCGCGCACTCCGCGCTGCTCGCGTTCGCGTTTGCCGGTCTCGCATGTTCGGCTTTTTTCCCGTTAACCGTGGCGCGCGCCACGGCGCTGTTTCCGGCGCACACGGCCTTGATGTCATCGATCATGACCGCTGCCTTGATGCTCGGTGTTGGGCTTGGCACGTTCTCCATCGCACCGTTGCGCGCGATACTCGGGCTGACCACGCTCTATCGTTATTCAGCGCTTTATCCCCTGGTCGTGCTGATGCTCATCGGCGTATTGCGCCTGCTTCAGGCGCAATCAGCGCGCACAGCGCAGGTTGTTAGCACGGTGGAGTTGAATTCATGAGCGCCGTCGATGACGTGGTGATCTGCCCGCGGTGCCAGGGCGAGAATTCGGTGGACGCGGTGTTCTGCGCGAATCCGGCGTGCCACAAAGCGCTCGGTGAATTCTCATTCGTCACCGAAGAAATCGCCGAACATTCGAGTTGGTTGCAACGCCTGTCCGATCGTGTCGCGGCTTGGGTGGGCCATCCACATTTCGTGTCCGTGCATGTCATTTGGTTTGGGCTTTGGGCGTGGATCAATTCCGGCGAGTGGGGCAGTACGGTGGTTTTTGATGCTTACCCCTATGGCTTGCTCGGCATCATCCTGGCCGTCGAGGCGGTGTTGATCACCAGCATGCTGTTGATCAGCAACAACCGACAGAACGACGCCGAGGCCAAACGCGACGAACTCGAGTACGAGGTGAATATTTCGTCGTATCGGTTGTTGATGAAGCTACGTCACGAATTACACGAACTGCATGCGCGGATCGAACGCGTCGAGCAGACAGGACCACGATAAGTATTCATTTCGCCGTCGTCATTGCGGCGAAAGCGAAGCAATCCATCTTGTGCTGCCTTCTGAAAAAAAGCTTCGTCGTTGCACTCCTCGCAATGACGATGGTGGCCCTGCGTTGGTTCGCCATCGAAATTTTTAGAGCCGGGAGAAGGGATTAGGGTGACGGGCAAACCTTATTCGAAGAAGCACGCCGGTTGACAGCGTAAACCCACCCGCCTACCGTCGGCGTATCACTGATGACGGAGTGCGATATGCGGCGAAATGTCCCCATAATTTTATTGACTGGTGCGCTACTGGGCGGCGCGATGAGTCTCGCCTGCGCAGCAGAGGCCAAGGACGAATTAGCCACTAAGCAACGCCTGCCGGAAGCGCAATTGCCGACGACCACAGCTGACGATCAAGCAAAATTCAGCACCGAAATTCCGTTACCTCCGCCGTTCGATCCGAGCTACACGCCGCCGCAATCAACGCAAAAGGACGCCCACCCATGAGTAAACATTCGCTTAGTGTGGCGTTCGCTGTTTTGTTCTTAAGCGCGTGCGGGGTGGATTCCAATCCAAGCGCCAAGAAAACCATCGACGTCACGCCGGCCAATGCTCACAACATCGTGCATGGCACGGACGTGAAAGTGAATGCCGAAATCGAAGCGAGCAAGGACGCTATCGATCATGCACTGGACGAACAAACCGGGACTAAGTCGCCCTAGCCGGTATGATCACTTCGCGCGATCTTGCGGCGGCCGTCGCGCGGCTGCGCGCGGGCGAGGTGATCGCGTTTCCCACCGAGACGGTCTATGGCCTCGGCGCCGATGCGTCGAACCCCTCGGCGGTCGCGAAGATCTTCGAATTAAAAGGTCGACCGACTAATCACCCGCTGATCGTCCACGTCGCGGCAGCGTCGGCCTTGGATCATTGGGCGGCCACGGTGCCTGCAGCCGCACACCAACTCGCCGCGCGCTTTTGGCCGGGGCCGCTGACCATCATTCTGCCGCGCGCCGCGCATGTGTTGGATGCCGTTACCGGCGCGCAGACCACGGTGGGACTACGTTGCCCGGCGCATGACATGGCGTTGGCGTTGTTACACGCGTGCGCGGCGGAAGGGATCAGCGGTCTCGCGGCGCCATCGGCCAATCGCTTCGGTCGGGTGAGTCCGACCACCGCGGCGCATGTCCGCGCGGAATTCGAATCAGCGCTAATGATTCTGGACGGGGGTCCATGCAGCATCGGCATTGAATCGACCATCGTCGATCTCTCTGGCGACGAGCCGCGAGTACTCCGGCCGGGCTCAATCAGCGAAGAAGCGATCGTCGAGACCCTGGGCGTTCCGTTGACGAAGCGCAGGCTGGATGCGCCGCGTGTGTCAGGGGCACTCGCTGCCCATTACGCACCGCGGACCCCAATACTCATCGTCGCCGGGCGGACGTTGCGTGAGCAAGCACAGGCGTTGCGGGCGACTGGGTTACGCCTCGTCATCTTGGGATTCAGCGCGCAAGCGCAGGACCTTTCCGAACTGATTGCCATGCCACCGAACGCCACTGCCTACGCGCAGCGGCTATACGCCGCCTTGCGCGAAGCCGATGACGTGGGCGCTGATCGCATCATCGTCGAACAACCGTCGCCGGCGGTGGAATGGCGCGCAGTTCATGATCGCTTAACGCGCGCCGCCGGTTCAAATCAAGATCCAAGGAGGCTTTAGTGGATCCCGCGAGCTTCGACCTGATGCGCTGGCAGAATCTGGCGGCGAACGCCTGTTACCTGATCTTGGCCGCGTCTTATCTCGTGACCAATATGTATTGGTTGCGCGTGCTTGCGATAGTCGCCCTGGGTCTGGAGGCCGTGTATTTTGTCTTTGGCGCCGAGTCCCCGCTGTGGGTCGGGATCGCGTGGAATTTTGTGTTCGTCGCGATCAATGTCGTGCAACTTACCTTTTTGTATCGCGAACGTTGGCAGGTTCGATTCTCCGACCAGGAGCGCTTATTACATCAAGGTCTGTTCGCTGAATTTGGGCCCGTCGAATTTAATCGATTGTTAAGGAGCGGTGCTTGGCGCGAGATCTATGAAGGGACCGTTCTGACCAAGGAAGCGCATATCGTGCAAGAACTAATGGTGGTGATTAAAGGACTGGCCAAGGTTGAAGTGGCCGGTGAAACAGTGGCACTGCTACAACCCGGCGCGTTCATTGGTGAGATGAGTTTGCTGACCGGCGAACCGGCCTCCGCCACGGTCACGGCGTTGGTCGATGGTCGAATATTCGCGATCAGTCAGGAACGGTTGGGTGCCCTACTGGAGAAAGATGTTGGCATAAAAACCGCGATTCATCGCGTGATCGGACGCGATCTCGTGACCAAATTAAAATCAAGTTGGCAACCCATCGTTTAGCACCGGAGTCATCGCATGGCCGATAATCCCAATTTATTCCACGTCACGAGTGCGGACTTCGAGCGTTTAGTCGTCGCGGCTTCAACATCGCGTCCCGTGCTGGTCGATTTTTGGGCTAGCTGGTGTGGTCCTTGTCGCACGATCGCGCCACTGCTGGAGCAATTAGCGGCGCAACACGGCGGTCAGCTAGCGGTGGCGAAAGTTGATACTGATGCCGAGCAGGCGTTGGCTGCGCGTTATGGAGTGAGGAGTTTGCCCACGCTGATGCTGTTTAAGCGGGGCGAGGTGGTTGGCCAATTGCTCGGCGTGCAACCGCTCGGCGCGTTAAATGCGTTGGTCGAACCGCACCTCGAACGTGAGTCCGATCGCTGGCGCGCGGAAGCTGAGCTGGCGCGTGCCGCCGGGGATGATGCGCGCGCGTTTACGTTACTCGAGGCGGCCGTAGCGGCCGATCCCACGAACACACGTTTGCACCCAGTGTTCGCCGCGCTGCTGATAGATCGCGGGGAGTTGACGCGTGCCGAAGAAGTGTTGCGCGCGATTTCGGCACGTGACACGAACGCAGACTCCGAGCGACAGGTGATGCGCATTAAATTCGCGCGCAGTGCAGAGGCATTTCCGTCGCTTACCGAGCTTCAATCGTGCATGGCTGCCGGTGTTACCACGACCGAAGTTCGCTATCAGTACGCCACCCGGCAGGTTGTCGCCGGTGATTATTCGGCCGGGTTGGCGACGTTAATCGAGATCGTACGCACCGACCGACGCTACGGCGAAGACGCCGCACGGAAAACATTGATCGATGTATTTGCGTTACTCGCGAGCGATGATCCCAGAATTCGCGAATATCGGACACACCTGGCGCGGGCGCTGCATTAAGCAGAGAAAGACACC
>JAYUEZ010000078.1:0-7016 GCA_043738965.1 Gammaproteobacteria bacterium | reverse complement strand
TGGGGTACCAATTCAGCCCGAAGGTTGCCTCATCGATTTCGCCGCCACGCACCGTTCCGTCATTTAAGTTCAACAAACTATAACGCGTCGCGAGTTCCCACGCGCCCCAGCTGTTCATGCGCGGGTTGAAGGGGTGACTGGGTAAAATCGCGTCGAAGACACCTTTGTCGCCGCGATAATTTCGCGATTCGCCAGTCAAGAACCAGCTGCCGTAGACGTAGTAGCCATCGAAATCGAGATTCCCGAAACGGGCCCGATCGACAGTCGCGCGCGTGTATTCACCTTGTACTGACCACGGACCGTAAACCGCCGCGAATTCGGCGTTCAACAATGTCACATGGTTCACGTCACCTGGAATATTTCCAGTATCGACCAGCCGCCCGCTACTCGCGCCAAACGTTTTCCCAGCGGCGGTTAAGCCCGTATTCGCGGTCAGGCTATCCGAGATGATGTTCGATTCCGGCTTCGTGCGGAATTGAATCGTTTCAAGGCGGTTGCCAGTCCCATTTTGCGGGGGCTGAACCCAACTGCCGGACACGCCAAAGTGCACCGCGCGATCGGCTTCGAACCACGGCGCGTAAGTGAAACGTCCCGCCACTTGCTGCCCTTCGTCATCGCCATTTTGACTGGTAACCGGATCCCCGAAGGCACCAACCGCCGCGCTCCAGTTATCGCCATTGCTCGATACCATACCGCCTAGACGGCGCAAGGTGAGGAACGCAAAGGGCAGGCCGCGTTCCATGAAAGTCTGGTACTTCGCGCTACCGACCGCTTCCAAGCCAAACGGAACTTTAAAACTGCCGGCGGTAACGGCGAACGGACGCAGGCCGTTCCAGCGTAGGTAGGCATCCGTGATGCTAACGGTATTGGTCGTGCCGCCTTGGGTCGTGCCGGCAAGGTCCGCTTCGAATTTGTAATCCCAATCCGAATACAGCGTGCCGCTGAGCGACAAGCGGCCACGCCGTAGTTCGGTTCCGCTCGAGAAATCGGTTCGATCATCGTCGTAAAGGGCGCTGTCGAGCTGGAAGTAAGCGCCTAGCTGCGCGGTAAATGTTTTGTCCTGCGTTTGGATTTTGAAGCCGTCCTTCAAGGCGACCTTGGCCTCCGGATTAGACATCTTTTCCTGCCCGGTTTTCACCCGCAACGCGGCGAATTGCGCTTGCGTGATAAGGCCGTTCGCGAGTAGCACATCGAGCACATCTTGGTCCGATTGCGGGACTGGTCTTTGCGCACTAATTTCGGGCTGCACGCTGGCCGCTTGCGTGAGCGCTTGATATTGCGCGTCCGTGATGAGTTTGTTGTTACGCAGGACCTCCAACAAAGCCGCATCCGTCGCCCACACCGAACCGGGTATGACTATCGACATAATCGCGATTGCGCGTGCAACACCGCGCCGTGCGGCGTTTAGCATTCCGGATGCTGTGGCCATTGATATGAATTCCTATGCTTAAATTAACCAGGGGTTACCGCCGAGAGACGGGTATTCTATAATCTATTCTTTGAGTTTCAATCAAAAAAATATAGGTAGCGCTTTGCGTATTTGAGTTTGAGAACATCATGAATGAATTTACTGACGCGGGGCAGACGGCGTGGCGGTTGATTGCGAGCCTGGATCCGACCCTCGCCGAAATCGTGTGCCGGTCGCTCGTGGTCAGCGTGGTCGCGGTGGGCTTGGCTACCCTGGTTGGTCTAGCCTGCGGCGCGATACTCGCGGTGACGCGATTTCCGGGTCGCAAATTCATTATTGTTCTCATGAATGCGGGGATGGGCCTGCCACCCGTGGTCATCGGGCTAGTCGTTTATTTGTTATTGTCGCGCTCCGGGCCTTTCGGCAGATTCGGGTTACTGTTTACCCCGACGGCGATGATCATCGCGCAAGCACTCCTCGTGTTCCCCATCATCGGTTCGCTCAGCCGCCAAGTCATCGAGGACTTACTGCAGGAGTACGCCGAGCAATTTCGGTCGTTCGGTCTCGGCACAGTACAAATGTTCCGCACTCTCTTGTGGGAGGGACGCTTCCGCTTGTTGACCACGCTGCTGGCGGGCTTTGGTCGCGCCATTGCGGAAGTTGGCGCGGTGCTGATCGTAGGCGGCAATATCGCGCATGTGACTCGCGTGATGACTACGGCCATCGCCTTGGAGACCGCGCGCGGCGATCTCGCGCTGGCGCTGGGTCTCGGCATCATTCTGATTACCACCGCCTTCACGGTTAACGCCGCCGCCTATCTAATTCGTGAATATGCGGAACACCATGCGGCCTGAATATTTTCCAATCACGATCGACGTCGCGCCCAGCATTTTGCCACTAGCGGTGCGTGCGCTAGGTTTGAGACTCGGCGGCGTCAATTGTTTAACCAACATTAGTTTCGATCTCACCGCCGGCAAACCCACCGTCATCCTGGGCGCGAACGGTGCTGGCAAAACTTTGTTGTTAAAACTCTGCCACGGGCTCTTGCGCCCGAGCACGGGGGAAATTCGCTGGGCAACGAGTGGTGACGGGACTGACGCGATTTTCCGCCAGGCCATGGTCTTTCAGCGCCCAGTGTTGTTGCGGCGGAGTGTCGCCGCGAATATCGATTACGCGCTCGCGTGTCGCGGCGTGGCGCGCACGGAACGTCGCGTAAGGGTCGCCAAGGTCCTGGATGAAACAGGTTTAACGGCGTTGGCCAAACGCTCCGCGCGCGTGCTCTCCGGTGGTGAGCAGCAACGTTTGACCTTGGCACGGGCGTGGGCGCTGGCTCCCGAAGTGTTATTTTTGGATGAGCCAACCGCCAATCTCGATCCGGCGGCGACCCGCGCTGTTGAAACACTAATTCAACAAATAGCAGCGGCTGGCACCAAGATCGTGTTGTCGACGCATGATCTCGCGCAGGCACAACGGGTGGCCAGCGAGGTTTTATTTCTGCATCGCGGCGAATTGCTGGAGCACAGCGCCGCACATCAATTTTTTACCGCGCCCACCTCCACCGCGGCGCGCGCCTTTGTGCGCGGCGAGCTCTGGTGGTGAATCCTGTCTTCGCAGCGAATTTAGATCAATCGTTAAACCAACCGTTAGAGAAAGTGCCATGAAAATATCTAGATTGTTGCTTCCGCTGTTGGCTCTCGTGGCCACGCTTGTTGGGCTGCCTCGCGCACATGCGGAGTCTGAATTCATTACGCTCGCGTCGACGACATCGACTCAGGCATCGGGATTTTTCGATTACTTCCTGCCGTTGGCGCAGGCCAAAACTGGGGTCGAGGTACGGGTCGTCGCGGTCGGCACCGGACAGGCGCTAAAGCTGGGCGAAAAAGGCGATTGCGACGCGCTGTTGGTGCATGATCGCCCGGGTGAAATGAAGTTTGTTAACGCGGGCTTCGGCGTCGATCGTCGTGAGCTGATGTACAACGATTTCGTGGTGGTCGGCCCGAAAGCGGATCCCGCTGGCATCAGAGGAAACAAGGACGCCGCTCAAGTGTTGCAGGCGATCGGCACGACCAAAGCGACTTTCGTCTCGCGTGCCGACGACAGCGGCACGCATCGCGCAGAATTACGCTTATGGGACGCGACGCGCGTCGATGCGCGCGCGGCTTCGGGGACTTGGTACAAGGAACTCGGCGCCGGTATGGGCGCGACGCTCAACACCGCAGCGGCGCTCGACGCCTATACGTTGTCGGATCGCGCGACCTGGCTCACGTTTAAAAACCGCGGTGACTTGGAATTATTGGCGGAAGGCGATCCACGCCTCTTTAATCAATACAGCACGATCCTGGTCAATCCGCGCCGTTTTGCGCACGTGAAATTCGACGCCGCAAAAAAGTTCGTGGATTTTCTGACTTCTGCCGAAGGCCAACAGTTGATCGGTGCTTACAAGGTCGCGGGTACGGTGTTGTTTGTACCGAACTACGATCCGACCAAACGCTGAAGGTGTCAGCCTCTTGTACGACTTTGGCCATCAGCGGGCGCTGTGCGCTGTCCACAGAGCGTAGGCGGTGACACGATTAATCCGGCTGATTGGATCAAACGGTTGCTAGCGGTACGGGGTGCGCGCCTTTCTTACGCCGCCTTCCATCCCTCCGTCACGCCTACGAGCTCACTCGGATGGTGCGGCCCGAAGATACATTGCTCGAGAATGGCCGCGCCCTCCGCGCCATCGTCGCGGACCACCTTGCACACGTGATGCATATGCCAGTTGCGCGGGAAGAGTGGCGATTGTTCATGACTCGGCCAAGCGTTCTCTTCGACCATGAGGTTGCCGCGCCAGGCGCCGTGTTCCCAGGCTTTGTTCGTGTAGCCGAGCCCCATCAATGAAAACAGCAGCCGCTGGTCGGGAATAAATTCGAGTTTCATTCGCGGGCCGCGCTTGTCGTGCATCTCCACGGTTAAATGCTCGATACGGCGAGTGCCGCTGCAATAGCGCGGCGTGAAGGCGACGGGGAACAGATACTCGCCACCGGTATCGCGCATGTACAGTGGTCCGCTACCGGCATTGTTGACCCGCGGCACCAGTGCTGCAAAGCGATCGGGGATCTCGCCTTCCGAGTTGTCGTTCAAATGCCAGTGCATGCACTCGTCCCCAAAAAAGATCGGGCCCCAGAACCAGTAGATCTGCGGCGCCCAGCGGGTGCTACCGCCACCGCCGAGTGGACGCACACCCCATGAATGATCGCGGATGCCAAGCACGCGTTTACTTTCGAGTGCGATGCGCCGACCCTTGGCTTCGATCACCCCCGACCAGGTACCGAGCTGCGAATAGCGGGTCAGGTCGACCGAGGTGCGCGAACCATCGATCAGGGTCTGCCGCCCCTCGTCGATTACGCCGGTGACAGCATCGAAGCGCAGATCAGCGAAAAAACCGCGCGCTGGGTCGTCGATCAGCAATCGC
Source organism: Gammaproteobacteria bacterium (assembly GCA_043738965.1). Classification (GTDB taxonomy): domain Bacteria; phylum Pseudomonadota; class Gammaproteobacteria; genus CAIKBL01. The sequence continues at coordinate 2,154 of JAYUEZ010000078.1, read as the reverse complement.
ACACTGCGCATGGGGGCGAGGATTTCGATGCGTATCGGCCCGACCCGCGACTCACCTCTTTCGATTGGCGCGCGGCCGCTCGCAAACAGCGAATACTGCGTGCCCTCGAAGCTGACGCTGAAGGCGCCGTCGACCACGTCGCGATTCGGGTAAAGCCCGAATGCACCGCCGAACATCAGCGAGCCGTCCGCGATGAAGCCTTCGAGGAAGTAGCGGTCGTAGGCATTCGAATCGGTGGTACCAACCTGGGCCAGCGCCTGAGGAGTTTGGTGGATGAGATAGTCATCAAAGCTAGTAATCATGGTGGCAACTCCCAATCCTGCTCCGGCCCCAGCAATTGCTTGATGTGAGCAGGCGTGACGAATTTCTCCGTGGTACCGGCTTTCACGCTAACGCAGGTGCTGCGCGCCTTGAACACCGGCCGGCCTTCAACCGTACCGATATAACCGATCTCGAACGACGTGCTGCCATAACGCACGATGCCAACCTCAATGCTGAGTGTATCGCCATGGTGAGCCGGGCTCTGCCATTCGATGGTTGACCGGACCACCATCCAGTCCCAGCCTAAGTCGAGGAAATTGCCGGTCGGTGACAGGCTGCTCACCCAGACTTCGCCAGCGTCGTCCATGTACACCACATAGTTGGGATTAAATACCACGCCTTGTTGATCGCATTCGCCGTAGCGCACGCGGAGGCGGTGGATATAGGGCACGAGATATTCCTCAAATGTTGTCGTAGTTGCGACGCGTCGCCGGCGGACGTGCGCAACACTAACGACAAACCCTCGTGTTTGACAATTGCCGGTGTGGGCCCGCATCTAAGGTATGCTGCGAATAGGAGCGCGACTTCAGGCATGTACTTCGGCGAATCATCAGCAGGAGCGCAATGATGGATTTTTGAGGACGCTGTTATTAACGATGGACGATCCGAATAAATTCTCGCCCGACATCGCGTTATTCACAGTCGAGAAACAGCACTTCCACCATATCGCAAGTGGCGTAAAAGAATTTAGAGGGATCCCCCGGTTAGCCATTGCGAGGACTGCGCCTTTGGATTCTATGGACGTTTTAAAACTATGACCGATACAAACACTTATACCCCACCCAAAGTCTGGAAATGGGATTCGGAGTCCGGCGGCACGTGGGCCAAGATTAATCGGCCCATTGCCGGCGCCACCCACGACCAGGAACTCCCCGTTGGCAAGCATCCCCTGCAGCTGTATTCGCTCGCGACGCCGAACGGCGTGAAGGTCACGGTGATGCTGGAAGAGCTGCTGGCGCTCGGCAAGCGTGGCGCCGAGTACGACGCCTACCTGATCGAGATCAGCAAGGGCGATCAGTTCGGCAGCGGGTTCGTAGCGGTCAATCCCAATTCCAAGATCCCCGCGCTGCTCGATCGCAGCACCTCACCGCCGACCCGCGTGTTTGAATCCGCCGCGATCTTGATCTACCTCGCCGAAAAATTTGATGCTTTTCTGCCCACAGAGCCGGCCCCGCGCGCGGAATGCCTGTCGTGGCTCTTCTGGCAGATGGGCAGTGCCCCTTATCTGGGGGGCGGCTTCGGCCATTTCTACAGTTATGCGCCGACCAAGATCGAGTACTGCATCGATCGCTTCACCATGGAAGTCAAACGCCAGCTCGATGTACTGGATCGCAACCTCACGACCCGACGCTATCTGTGTGGCGACGAATACAACATCGCCGACATCGCGGTGTATCCCTGGTATGGCGCGCTGGTAACTAAAAATCTCTACGAAGCCGCGGAGTTCCTCGACGTTGCGTCCTATACGCACGTGCTGCGATGGGCGCGCGAAATCGAGACACGCCCCGCCGTGCAACGCGGCCGGCGCGTGAACAAAACCTGGGGACCGGAAGAAGAGCGGATGTCCGAACGTCACGATGCGAGCGACTTCGACACGCCGACCGCGGCATGACCGCCGGACTTAAGCCCGAAGAATCCGGAGCGCAATTACGAACGTGGCGGGCGGAGCAAGCGTTGAGCCGCCTGCGATCGAGCAAGGCCAGTGCGCGTGATCGACTTTCTACCGACACTCTAGTGGGGCAGTACATGGACGCCCCCACTTTTGCCAAGCGTTCAGTTCATGAGGGCTTGCAGGATCAGATTGCACCAGTACATTCGGACTTTTACTGCAGC
>JAYUEZ010000077.1:0-2677 GCA_043738965.1 Gammaproteobacteria bacterium | reverse complement strand
CAACGAATTGCGCGCAAGCGCGCCGGGTGCGCGCAGCGACCAAGGATTGATCGATTGCTTGAGCGCGTCGAAGCGACCCCTCATGCGATCTTGATCACGACCTTGCCAATATGTTCGGCGCGCTCGAAATACCGGTACGCGGCTTGCGCCTCATTGAATTCGAACACGCGGCTGATGATGGGATGAATCTGATTCAGCGAGAGACTTTGATTGAGCGCTTCGAACATCTCCCGCGAGCCAACTTCAATGCCCTGAACACCGACACTCGCGAGGAGGATATGAATGGGATCAATCGCTCCGGGTGCAATTACACCTATCAGGTGAATTTGACCGCCACGGCGGGTCGCCGCAATCGATTGCAGCAGCGTCCCGCCTCCGCCGTTTTCGATCACGTGATCAACGCCAATCCCGCCGGTCAGCCGTCGGACCTCGCGCGAGAACTCCGGCGTCGTGCGGTAATTGATGCCATGACCGGCGCCGAATTCGCGCATGCGGGCCAGCTTGTCGTCGCTGGATGACGTGACGATGGTCGTGGCGCCCGCGGCACGCGCAAGTTGCATGGCAAAGGCCGCCACGCCGCCGGTACCGAGGATCAATACCTGTTGTCCGAGTGTTAGCGGTTTACGCGCAAAAAGCGCGTGCCAGGCAGTAACGGCCGCGCACGGCAAGGTCGCGGCTTCTTCGAACGATAGATGCGCTGGAATCGCGACCAGTCCTTGTTCATCGAACACGCGATATTCGCACAACACGCCGTCGCGCGAGCCGCCGAGCGCCGAGTCGCCGTCTCCATCACGCATCACGCCGCTCAACCAGCTTTGCATGAAGATCCCGGCCACCCGATCTCCGGTGCGAAAGCGCGTGACCGCAGGGCCAACTTCGACCACTTCTCCCGCACCGTCGGACAGCGGCACGATGCTCGCTGGTTGGGTTCGCGGATAACGTCCAGTCACGATTAAAAGATCGCGATAGTTGAGTGCCGCCGCGCGCATCCGAACTAGTACTTCACTCGCACGTGGTCGTGGCACGGCGTGTTCCTCGATTTTTAGATCGTCGACGCCACCACCCATGGCTAGTTGATAGGATTTCATTGGCCGACTCTTAGTGGTAGATATTTTTGAACGCTGATATTGGAGCACAGGTAGCGGTCACCCGCCTCGGAACCTTATACCTCGGTCCTAACGATTAACCAAATTTGGGGACGACAATTTAAGACTGCGTGCTGGCCCGGAACGCATGGCTTCGGCATTGTCGACCACGTGATCAGAGGTGTTTAGCGTTGCCGCAGGGGATGATGCTCCGGGAGAACTGCCGCGAAACGCACTCGCTGCACCAAGCGTCTTTGAATAATTCCATGACAATTGCTCGCGGGACTCATCAAGATTCTTCCCCAGGCATCGAGTTCGATCTTGCCGGGTAATTTGTCGAATAGCTGGGAAGCGCATAATTCCCGATAGCGCTGACCTAGCGCATCTCGGGTTAATGGTTGGTGGATGATTTCAGACACAGCGCTCGTAGGCTAGGCGCCTCGGTTGTGAAACGTCGCTGACGAGTATAGTCGCAGTGCATCGAGATTCACTGTCAATTTTGTTGCTAGTGTGCGAGGGACAGCGTCAAGGGCGTTTCCCTATCGGCGCGCGTCAGGACGAATCGACTTCAAGAGCCTGATGTGGTGCTGGATGCTCACGCCTGACCCACGCAGTGACATCGATCGCTTCGACGTTTAAGTCGGTCGTCCCCGGTCCTGGCAGGCTGACGCTAAGTTGCTGTGAAAGGGAAACGGATCAATCGAGGCGCTGGCGACTACAGGACTAGGCTCGGTCCGCCGTACTTGCTCCAGTGCTGGTTGTCGTAGTACTCGCGCCATTCGGTGATCTTGCCGTCCTCGGTCAGTTCGAACATGCCGCACACCGGTAGTTTTAATTGCCAAGTACCGCTGCCGTTCCAATCCCACTGGTCGAGGCGCTCGGTGATCACTTGATTGCCGTGGCCGAAGACGTTGATGAGCTTGAACTCCACTTTCTTCGCCGGCGCGAAAATCGAAGCGATCATCTTGCGCACGTTGTTTTTGCCGCGGATCGCCTCGAGCGGCTGATTGAGATAACACATGTGGTCGGTGACTTGCGCCATGCACGCCTCGACATCGCGATCGTCCCAGCCCTTAAGAAACGCGCGCACGGCGGCTTCGTTGCGCGCGATTTTCCAATTGGTGTCTTTAGTCATGAGGCCTTCCTCTTCTGTGTGATACAGGATTAGGCGGCGCGCAACTTGCGCTTGGCCATGAATGCCGGCGGGATGATCTCATCGCTGTCGAAGGGTGCCGGCGGACCCAGCTTGCGCAGTTCGGGCATCACTTCCTTCGCGTACAAGCGTTGGCTTGCCTGCGCGTCGGCGAATGGCATGCCGGCGAACTTGAAAGCCGACACGTTGCCGCAGATATCGAACATCTCATGCATGGCCTTGACCTTGGCGTAGCACTGCGCGGGAGTGCCGTAAACCTGCATGGACAGGAACAGATCAACCACACCGTTCTCATCGTAGCTCGCGGCCTGCTGTTGGTAGTGTTCGTAGTTCTTGATGTTCTTGAAGTGATCACCGAGCAACTCATAGTGCTTGACCACTTCGCGCCAGTAGCCGCCGATGTACTTGCGCGCCATGTCTTCGGCGCGGCCCGCATCAC